>JARFPV010000409.1 GCA_029288115.1 Akkermansiaceae bacterium
AAACAGCACTTTAGCCGCGGTTGGATGACCCAGCAATTCGCTCAGGGAGTTGCCGAAAACGTCTCAGGCAGTTCCCAGGCATTCGACAAATCGAGTCCAGCAAAAGTCAATTGGGTCCGTCAAGGGCGGCATCACAACTCCCATGTCATCTACCGGTTCCGCGGATACTTCTACGACCCTAACAAGGTGACCCGCCGCTTCAAGGTGCAGCTTGGTAATTTCAAGATACCTGAGAAAACACACTCGTCAGTTGCTCATCCTCCCCAGTTCCTGCTCGCCATCAACGGTCGGAGAATTACCGGCAAGGAAGGGCGCCTGGAAGGTGGATTGAACCTGAACGCCGGCGTGCATAGCTTCGAGATCTGGGCAACCGGATGGGATTGCACGATCGGCTTCGGTCGCGATATCAAATTGTTCGCCAACCTGGATGACCCGGAGAAATTTAACCCATGCCCGGACAACTTCTTTGACCCGGCATCCATCCCCGAAGGTACGTCAGCACACCGCAATGCCCCAGCCGAAATCGCCAGCGCAGCGGATGACACCCAGTTCAACGTCACCTTCGCACCCAACTCACGTGCACGACTGATGCGTCTGGTATTCCTCGATCAGGAAGGTCCGGTGCCCGCAGTGAATCGCATCACAATGAGTGGCCCGGATGGTAAAAAAATCCTTCCCGTCGCCGAGGACTTCGCCTCACTGAATAAAAACGACACCCTGGAAATTCTGACAGGAGACAAGATCTTTGTCCGCTACGTCGACGACCGGTTTGTCACCGATAAAAAGGAAAAACACGAGCGATTCCTCAACGTTTCCTTCAGTGATGGCCGGGTCGAGTTCGCCGACATGGAACCTCGATTTGATCCACGCCGCGGCGAGGAAGTGCCGTTCTACGAAAAACTGATCCGTTTCCCATACGACCAGCCGCTCAGCATTGCGGTGAAGGATGCCGACATGGATGTTTCGGTGGAACCCGACACCGTGAAGGTCAGCGTGACCAGCCCAACCGGAGGCACCAAGGAGCTCGTTGCCACCGAGACCGGGCCGTCGACAGGTGTTTTCAAAGCCACCATCACACCCGTCGCAGGAGATGCTTCGGGGGGTGATAAGATCCAGGTTGCCGAGAACGCCAGCCTGATCGCTACCTATCGTGACGCCGAGAACAACCGCCCGGGCGTGCCCATGGACCGGCTTGGCAAGATCATCCACGCAGGATTCCAAAAACCCGAACTGCAGATTGCACACGCCACCGCCGAGTTCAAGCAACGCGACGAATCGGATGAGAAAAGCCGCGATATCTGGCACGTGGAAAACAAACTCACACCAGTGGATAAAGCTCCCGAAGGTGGGATCGCATTACTCCACGGCAGGATGGCCTATCTGGAAATGAAGGCACCTCATCTGGCACTGCGAAACTCCTCGCAAGTGAAAATCTACGCCCAGACCGAAGCCGGCCGCGCCGCCGCCGAAGGTGGTGGGGCACAAGGGTTTGATGTCAACGTGCCGGGCACTGTTGAACTGACAGGCTACCTTGGTGATCTGGCAGGCCGGGAATGGTCAGGTCTGCGTATCAAGGAAAACCGTAAAGATTGGCAGAGCCGTAACTACAGTGGCGGTCATGTGGAGTGGGGGACAGACAACCCCGTGGCCTATGAACGCTTCCGTTTCACCGTGCCACTGGTTGCCGACGTGCTGCCACTGCGCGGTGTCCTTTCTCAAGAAGAACGCAAGGACCTGCAGAAACAAATCGAAACCTCCCGCAGTGCCTCACGCATTCTGGAACAAATCGGTGGTGGCCTGGTTGTCCGCCCAGGCGAGAAAGTATTCTTCGGATTCAAATACAAGGATGCCGCCGGCCAAGACCAGTGGCTCACGGCATCTGCCAAAGTTATCGCCCACCCACTGTTCGCGGTCCTCGACGAGGACTTCGACAAGCGCGTCACCAGCGTTTACGCAGGTGAGACACTGTATCTCAGGGTCTCCGACCTCGGTGCCGACCTCACCGACAAGATCGATGTCGTTTCCGTCCTCCTGCAAGCCAAGTCAGGGGCCAAGGCCCGTGTGGATCTCCACGAGACCGATCCCCACAGCGGTGTGTTCACGGCCGGATACGTGCTGAGTTACGCGAAGACACCCGGTGAACTTCCGGAAGGTTACGACGTCAGACGCCAGGGATTCCCCGTCGTTTACGGCGACACCGTGGCTGCTCGCTACACCGACCGAAACGGTGTGAAGTCACCCATTTCCGTAATCACGATCAGTAAGGGAGCCGACGGCACCATCCAGCCGTTCTCCAAGCAGTATGAAGACGAAGAGGTTGCCATGCGCACCCAGTTCTCGCTCGCCGAGTCGTATCTCGAAATTGCCAAGCGTCACCGCAAGCTCGGTCAGACCGAACTTGCCGCCCGGGAATATGTGCAGGCAAAACAACTGCTCGCCAATGCGATGGATCAGTTCCGCGACCCCGAAACCCGCGCCCACGCGGAATACATTCTCGGTAACCTAACACTAGAGGAAGCCGATACCACCGAGGAGGGCGAGCTGAGGGAAGACCGCTACCGCGCCGCCCTGTCGCGCTTCATGACCGTGACCGGCAGCTACTCCGGCACCCTGCACGCATCCAAGGCACAGTTCAAGATCGCAACGATCTACGAAAAGCTCAAGGAGCCCGACATCGCCGCCCAGGAATACGTCAAGCTCGCCTACAAGTACCCCGACTCCGAATTCCTCGCTACCGCCATGGCAAGACTCGGAAGCCACTTCCTGAAAAAAGCCGCTGGCTACGAAGCCAAAGCCAAACCTCTGCTCAAGAAAGGCACCGAGGAAGAGGACAAGGACGCCTTGTTCGAGGGCACGGCGATGCAGAAAATGGCCGTTCGCGAGTATATCAAAACCGCTCAGATCTTTAGTCGCCTCCAACAACGTTTCCCAAGCAACTCCATGGCAGGTGCCGCCGGTCTGCGTGCCGGTCAGTCATACATGCGTGCCGGAATGACGTCTGAAGCCATCACCGCATTTAACCGAGTGATTAGCGAGAAAAGCTACGACGGCAAATCCATCCGTGCCCAGGCGATGTATTGGGCAGGGAAGTGCCAACAGGATAAGAAAAACAACATGGCCGCATACTCAATGTATAAGCGCCTCACCTACGATTTCCCGGAAAGCGACTGGGCGAAGTACGCACGCGGTCAGCTGTCCCAAGGGGCACTACTGAAACTGGAAACCGACCTTGAACTGGAACGACTGGAGTCAGGAGAATAATGAGACATCAGCAGAAAAAAATCATGAATCAATCAGCAGGCCGCATCAGCACCCTCGGGGCGCTGGCATTCACGTGTATCGCCGCTGGCTGGGCAAGCGCGTCACCCTTGGATGACCAGATCGACGCATTTAAAAAGGCACCGACCCAAACCGAAGGCGCTGTCACCCAGATCCTGCAATCCGGCCTCAAGGAAAAGCGCTCCGCCAAAGGTTTCGCCGCTGTACGCACCTGGCTGGCCGCCAACCCGACGAATTCCCAGCAGCTCCTGTTCAACGCAGGAAAAGCCGCGGAACACGCCGCGGAGTGGAAGGAAGCCGCCGGTTTCTACCGCAAGCTGCTCAAAAACCCGCAGGTAAACCCACAGTTTGCCACCCAAGCAGCCCCCGCAGTCTACCGCATCATGATCAACTACCTTGGCGACGCCGAGGCAGCTTATCTTTTCATGCGTGAGGACGGCGACCGCTTGCGTGGCTACGGCCGGGCCCGTCAGTACGACGCTTGGTTCCTCCAGCGTGCCCAGTCGCGCAACGACCTCGCCTCCATCGCAAGTCGGCTGGCTGCAGTCTACAACAGCAACGATCCGCTTGAACCCTACGCCGCAAGTCTCGACTCGCTGGTAATTGAGCTGGAAACATTCAATCACGGCGGCGAAGCCCTGTTCCAGTCGCTCGACAAGTTAGCCGCCGCAAGACGCACCACTCCACAAACCAAGGCTCGCATCGCATGGGTCAAGCAGATCGTTCCCCTGGCAGCCACCATGGCAACGAAAGCAGGTGCGAATGAGAAAATCTACGACAACACTCTGAATGACGCCATCACGGCAGCCAATGCACTGGTCGCCGCGTTGCCCTACGAGGGATCGATTGCCGCTGCCAAGGGTTGGATGCACTACAACGCAGGCGACTCGGGTGTGTTCACCCGGTTCGTCACTCCACGCCGTGCCGAGAAAGCCGCACCCATCCTGAAAGTGCTTCCCGGCCTGTCCGTCGAACAGGTTCAGAACATCCTTGGCCTTAAAGTGAACGGGGCACGCGGTCGCGACGTCGCGCAATATCTCTTTTCCAAGCAGGAACTCAGAGCACTGGTGTCCCAAGTCCCGGCCGCCTTCAACACCTTGTCCGCTCCGGATGTCCCACTGTTCGATAAGACCCTGACCGTGGAGCAAGCTCAGGCACTCGTGCCGCACCTCGCACGCAACCCCCATACACAAGCCATCATGGTTCGCGCCTGGGCGAAACCAGAACGTAAGTACAGCGCCGTCGTCGAAGATATCATGAAAACCGAAATGTGGCGTTCTACCGACGTCAATGGCGTTTTCCACGCTATCTGGAATAGCGGCACCTTCGAAAAGGATGGCAATGCTGCGGGGCCAATCAAAAAGCATTCCAAGCTCGATGCACGCTATCAGAAGCTCAAAAAACAGACGGATAAGAAAGCGAGCAGCAAAGACCGCATCGCCGCCTTCAACACCCTGCGCAACGACCTGCTTAGCCCGGCACCCAAAATCCCGGGCGCGCTACCACTCTGGTATGATCTTTTCACTAAGTCTCCCGACCCAGACAAGGTCACGATGCTCAAGTCACTGACCGCTAACCTGCAGGGCGAGCAGGATTACCTGCTGCGCCAGACACTGCCGAAGTGCCGTTTCGGAAAGGGAGGCTCGATTTTCTGGCAGGCGAAAGTTTACGATAACCATTTCCGCCACCATCAGTCGGATACACGTAAACACGGTGCAGAGC
>JARFPV010000439.1 GCA_029288115.1 Akkermansiaceae bacterium
CAGCAGGTCACCGCCACAGGCAAATCACTCGACTTAGGCATCTACACCGCACTCCAGGCCATTCTTGTATCTCCCTCGTTCCTCTACATCGCACCCCCGGACAATCTTGGCGACAACAACTCTCTCATCTCAGAACACGCGCTGGCCAGCCGACTCTCCTACTTCCTCTGGAGTACCATGCCTGACAAAAGATTGCTTCAACTTGCGAATGAAAATAAACTGCGCAACAACTTAAGCAAAGAGGTCATACGCATGTTAGAAGATGACCGTGCCAAGGACATGGTTCGCCATTTTTCCGGCCAGTGGCTGCAGCTGCGCGACCTCCATGTAGTCACACCATCCAGAAAAAATTTCCCCACCTTCAGCCGCGCCCTCGCTCAGGACATGCGCACCGAAACTGAAATGCTCACCGACCACATCTTGCGTGGCAACCGGAGCTTACTCGAATTCCTCACTGCCGATTATTCCTTCGTCAACAACCGACTCGCCTATCACTATGTAATGATGGGTGTGAAAGGTCATGAGTTTCGCAAAGTCAAACTGGTTGGCACTCAACGCCGGGGCATACTCACCCATGCGTCACTGCTGACGATCACCTCCCAACCAACGCGAACATCCCCCGTCCTGCGAGGTAAGTTCATTTTGGAAAACATCCTCGATATCACCCCGCCACCACCACCACCCGACCTACCTGATCTAGACGACCCGGATAAACACGGCAAACGCATGACTCTACGAGAACAACTCGAAGTTCATCGCAAAAAAACTGCCTGCGCTGGTTGTCACAACCTGATGGACCCCGTTGGTCTGGCATTCGAACACTACGATGCCGTCGGCCGATTCCGCCAATCCGATAACGGTCAGCCCATCGATGCCTCCGGCAAACTTGTCACTGGTGAGAAGATTGAAAATGCTCAATCTTTGGTGCGGATTCTCTCAACCCAGAAACAGGATGAGTTTATCCGTTGCCTCACAGTTAAGATGCTGACCTACGCACTGGGACGTGGGGTCACCCGCACTGACCGGACAACCATCGATAATATCCTTCGCGATCTGAAGAAAAACGGTTATCATTCCCATAGTCTCATTCTTGGCATCATCAACAGCGTCCCCTTCCAACATCGGGGAAAGTGATCCATTCACCATTCACCATTCACTATTCAGTATTCTCAAATGCAGCGCAGAACATTTCTCAGAGGCCTCGGTGCCACCGTTCTTATCCCGCAGATGGAGTCACTAGGTGCCGCATCCACCGGATCGTCGTCCGCTCCACTGCGCATGGCATTCGTCTACGCCCCCAATGGCGTGAATCTGGCAAAATGGCGTCCTCAAGGGCTGGGCACCAATTACAAGCTGGGTTCCAGTATGAAGCCGCTCGAAAAGCTGCAGGACAAGTTTCAGATCATTGGAGGCCTTGACCTCGATAAAGCCAAGGCGAACGGCGACGGCGCGGGTGACCACGCACGTGCCAATGCGTCGTTCCTCACTGGCTGCCAAGCACGCAAGACCGCCGGTTCGAATATCCACCTGGGAGTATCCGTCGATCAAATCGCCGCCCAGCAGATCGGGCACCTCACCCGTTTCCCATCGCTCGAGCTGAGCACAGATCCACCACGCCGGTCGGGCAGGTGCGACTCAGGATATTCCTGCGCGTACCAGTTCAACATTTCATGGCGTAGTGCCAGCACACCCATGCCCGCTGAACGCAACCCGCGCGCTGTCTTTGAGAAGTTATTTGGCTCAGGCAACAGCAAGGAAGATGCTGAGCGCCGCGCTAGACACAAAAGCGTGCTCGACTTCGTACTCGAGGATGCCAAACGCATGAAAAAAAATGTCAGCTCTACCGACCGTGCCAAACTGGAGGAATACATGACCTCCGTGCGTGAAGTCGAACTCAGAATCGGTCGTCACGAAACATTTCAGGAAAAATTCCCAGACCATAAAAAACCCGACGGCATACCGCGCAGCTACCGCCAGCACATCCGGTTGATGTATGACCTCATGGTGCTTGCCTTCCGAACCGACTCCACAAGGATCAGCACATTCATGCTCGCCCACGATGGCTCCAACCGCTCTTTCCCTGACATCGGCGTGTCTCAGGGCCACCACTCGCTTTCCCACCATAAGGGCAATGCCAAAACACTGGAAACCATCGCCAAAATCGACCACTTCTACATCGAGGAATACGCACGTTTTTTGACAAATTTAAAAAACACCCCAGACGGCCCGGATGACAAGGCCAACCTGCTAGACAACACCATGATCGCCTACGGCTCAGGTATTGGTGACGGTAACAAACACAGCCACGTCGATCTACCTCTCATCCTCGCTGGTGGAGGCGCCGGCAAGTTAACGCCAGGCCGCCACACTCGTGCACAGACAGGCACTCCCCTGACTAACCTCTACCTCGCCATGCTGGATCGTATGAACGTCAAAGCAAAGAGGATTGGTGACTCGACTGGTGTGCTGGGAAATATCTAGAAGACAAGATAGTCATCGACACCAACTCCCGTGCTACGAACCTGTCAAAAAACAAGTATTCTGCTTACCTGACTGACTAACTCTTGAATCAGGCTTCGTCCTGGCCAACGTTGATTAATATCTCACGAGGCTTCGCGCCTTCTCCCGGGCCGATGATGCCGCGTTGCTCAAGAATATCCATCATGCGGGCCGCACGGGTGTAGCCGAGCCTGAGCCTTCGCTGAAGCAACGAAGTGCTTGCCTTCTTTTCCTGACGAATCACCTCGAGACACTTCTGCACGATTTCCTCATCGGCATCAGAAACCTCCTCTTCGTCATCACTCGTGCCACCTTTGTCGATGCTTTCCTGAACCGAGCTTTCGAATTTCTGCTCAACCTGAGTTGAACAGAACTCAACCAGTTTCTCGACTTCTTCATCGTCAATGAAAGCGCCTTGAGCACGCTCGAGTTTGGCTGAGCCTGGGGGCAGATAAAGCATGTCACCTTTTCCAACCAACTTGTCGGCACCAGAGACATCAAGAATAACGCGACTGTCCAGCTTGGAGGAAACCTGGAATGCAATCCGGCTTGGAATGTTCGCCTTGATGATACCAGTCACCACATCAGCACGCGGTGTCTGGGTTGCAATGATCAGGTGGATACCGGCCGCACGTGCCTTTTGTGCGATGCGGGCGATGTTCATCTCCATGTCGGCGGGAGCGGTCTGCATCAGGTCAGCAAGCTCATCAATGATGATCACAATGTAAGGAATACGATCAGGGATGGGCTCCTCCTCGTCATCATCCGAGCCATCAAGCGCAGCCGGCCCAAGTTCACCATCGGTAAGTGCCTGGGCAATCGACTCGATGTGTTCGGCATCGTAATTTCCCTCTTCTTCCTGAGCATTCTCTTCACCATCCTCCGGCTCTTCTTTTTCCGGAAGTTCACGTTTATTGAATCCATCGAAGTTACGCACACCAACATCCGCAAACATGCGGTAGCGGCGTTCCATTTCATTCACCACCCAGCGGAGCGCCGCGATGACTTTGTTAGGATCGGTCACCACAGGCACAGCGAGATGCGGCAGGACATTATACCTGTCTCTTATAAAC
>JARFPV010000541.1 GCA_029288115.1 Akkermansiaceae bacterium
GTATAAGAGACAGGCCAAGGTTCAGTCTGCACTACTGGAATCGATGCAGGAACGGCAGGTCACGATTGGTGATACAACCTATCAACTACCTGACCCTTTTCTTGTGCTCGCCACTCAAAACCCCATCGACCAGGAAGGCACATACCAGCTTCCTGAGGCGCAGCTCGATCGCTTTCTTTTGAAAGTCACCGTAGGCTACCCAAGTCGCGAAGAGGAACTCGTGATTCTCGATCGCATGGCCACTTCCGAGCCAGTCTACCAAACAAGACCAGTTGTAGATGCGCAAACGGTCGCCACGAGTTCGGATTTAGTAAACCATATCTACATTGACCCAGCCGTCAGGAAATACATCGTGGAGCTAGTGCACACCACACGTTTCCCGGCCAAGGTGGACACCAATTTGAATAACCTGATTCGTGTCGGAGCTTCACCGCGGGCAACAATCAATCTGGCACTTGCCGCACGTGCTTGCGCCTTCATCGCGGGGCGTGCCTTTGTCACTCCGCAAGACGTGAAGGACATGGCTCACGATGTGTTGCGACACCGCATACTGCCAAGCTACGAGGCGGAAGCCGAAGACGTCAGCACTGACACCATTATCGATCGAATCCTTTCCCGAGTGCCGGTGCCGTAAAGAGAGCAAGGCTCTAAGTCATAAACTCTAAGCACCCAGTTTAAGCATCCGGAATCACGCGTTGGCACATGCTGCCAATCCCTTCGATCCCCTGCTCCACCTGATCACCGGCAGAAAGATAACGCGGAGGAGAAAAACCCATCCCAACTCCGGCCGGCGTGCCAGTGGCAATCACATCGCCTGGAAGCAGCGTCATGAAGCGAGAGATGTAACTGACAAGATAAGGAACCGTAAACATCATATCGCCGCTCCAACCATTCTGACGTGTTTCGCCATTGACCTTGGTCCAGAGACTCAAGCTTGCTGAATCTGCCAGCTCGTCCGCGGTAACCATGCAAGGCCCCATAGGAGCGAAAGTGTCCGAACTCTTGCCTTTTACCCACTGTCCGCTGTGCTCTTTCTGCCAGGCACGCTCGCTGTAGTCACACATGATTGTGTAGCCCGCAATATATTTGGCAGCATCATGCTCGCTGATGTGGCGGCAAGTTTTCCCTATGATTACAGCCAGTTCGACTTCGTAATCGAGCTTTTCACACCCTGGCGGAATAATCACATCGTCATTTGGTCCACAGCAAGCCGTGCTAGCCTTCATGAAAAGAACCGGTTCGTCCGGCACACCACCACCGAATTCCCGAGCATGGTCTGCATAGTTCTTGCCTACGCATACAATTTTCGATGGTCTTTTAACAGGAGAACCAAGGCGCACATTGCGATTGATTTCGATGCCATTTGGGCAACCAGCGTCGACCCACGAACGCAACGACTCCAGTCCCCCACAGGCAAAAAACCCCTCGTCAAACGAGAGGAACTCAGCAGACGCATCCACCATTTTCCCGTCAGGGAGAATAATCCCGGGGCATTCGCTCCCTGCCTCGCCATGACGGATGAGTCGCATTACAGTTGCAGTAGATGAATGTTAGGTAAACAGAGCTGCCCCCTCACCATCTGCTGGGAACGGGCCGCCACGTTCTTTTTTCCACAGGATGTTGCCATCTTGACGGATTTCAAAGATCCCACCACCACCAATCAAGGTGACATCCTCACCGGTAGCTGATTTTATTTCAGCCGACACACGGTCGGCCTCAGGACGGTAATTTCACTGTTCGCAATATTCAATTTCAATAGCCATGACCAAACTATGCAGGAACAAGGTGATAGCTGTCACGTCAAAGCTCCAAAAAAAAGCCCACCAAAAGGTGGGCTTTTTCTGAAAATGGAGCCGGTTAACGGATTCGAACCGTTGACCGACTGATTACAAATCAGTTGCTCTACCAACTGAGCTAAACCGGCAATGATGTGGTGAAATCGGCAATGCGCCGAAAGCGGCGCGAGTATTTCCATTTTTACCTATTATGCAAGTATTTTTGATCGAATTGCACTGGCTAATTTTAGCAGCATAATGAATGCAACAATGAATGCCAACATCCGCTCTGAAATAAGGAATCAAGAGCTTCGGGGACACCTCAAACCTAACAGCCAGAGAAACAGTGCCGCCACAAGAATGGTGGATAACCCGATGTGCAGCACTTGTGCCACTGGCAGGATTCCGATTTGTGAAAGAACGAGTC
>JARFPV010000555.1 GCA_029288115.1 Akkermansiaceae bacterium
ACGGAAACAACAACCTCGTCACCGTAGATTCTAACAAGGCGGACAGCTGTACCTTGTCTCGACTCACCGGGATCACCCCTCGGGTCACCAGTCTCTATCATTCCTAGACGTTTAACCTTACAACAAAACCCTGCAAGTTAAACGTGCCGGGCTGTAGAATAGTTTTAGTTCGATTAAGTCCGATTAGAACTTGATAGAAGCCTTAAGACCGTAGATGAGCTCGTCACTCTCCTCAAGAGTGTTGATGATTGCAACACCTGTGTTGGATGGATCAAGTGCACCAAAGCCTCTGCTGTAAGAAACATATGGAGTGAGGGTAACGTTCTCTGCAAGCTGGTAGTCCAGAGACACAGTCAAATAGGCGTGGTTCCAGTCATTACCAGTGTTAAGTAATTGAACAGGCCCAACACTGAGGAAGTTGTCCCAGTAGTTGAAGGAGTATGAAACGCCTGCAGTCACATTAAGATTTGTGCTCTCGTTAAGCTCCCAGCCCTTGCTCAGGCTAAGCTCGACGTATGTGCCGTCCAGTTCATCGATGTCATGTGCAGCAAAAAGCTTCACAGTACCACCAGTAAGCGGGCACTCAGTGGAGATGCTCAAGAAGATCTCAGTGGTGTCGAGTGTTCCAAGTCCTGCAACTGGAGTCAGAATTTGAGCCAACTCATGACGCTGGTGACCGAACTCGATGGTGTAAGCATCCGTTGTGTAACGTGCACCAATGCGGTAGCTGTTATGATCAACACTGGTGTCGGTCAGCGAACGGATATTCATGCCTGCGAACAGTGTCCACTTGTCATTGAGAGCGTAGTTGAGGTTAAGCTCTGTGTTGTATACGTGCTCAGCGTCAGCACCTGGAATGAGACCAAGTCCCTCGGAAATGATGTCATTCATACCGCGGTAGCTGTACTGGCTAGCATAGTCGACGCTAAGGTCACCTTCAATTTCTGCTGTTGCAGGAGAGGAAAGCGCAATGCTGGTTCCGGCGATAATTGGAGCGGCAAGCGAAAAAGCGGCGGCTCCGGCAATAATGTTTTTTTTCATGGTTTGTCTGGTTTTTTGGGTTCGGTTGTAAGTTAGCCACTAACACCTACTAGGTGTCATTGATTTACTCAATAGCATATGCCTAAAGGACATAGTGCCCTTTGACAATACCTTTTGTAACATTTTTGTCACATTGCCACAAGGTCAAACTTAGATTTTCTTAAATACACTGATTTCCTAACCACTCTCTAATTAAAGCCCTACCTTTTTAAGAAGCATTATCCCGGATGATGTGCAAACCCTATTGATGCATTCCAAACACTAACAGACTAACAGTTTTATATCACCTCAACCAGATACTAACTCCATTTAAGGAAATCTGCTCAACTGCATGAAGAAGTCGGGCTAGTATGCAAAACGAGCAACACCAATCTTTACCTTGAAGTAATATAGCCTACTGATAGATAACGCATCCTATTCGAAGCACTACAAGCATGGACAAACCAACCAAACTCACCACTACTGTCATCTGGTTCGCGATTCTTTCCGGACTGTTCATCATCTTGCACTTTGCAGCTGGAGGGGTCGGCACGTTATCAGGAGAGATTGATGTGCAATCGATGCCGCTGATGCTGGTCGGTGTTATTCCGCTGATCGTGGGTGTTATTGGGAGAATGGTTGTAATTCCTAAAGCGAAAACGAACGAGGCATTTACCTCTTTGATGGTGTTATCACTGGCCATGTGCGAAGCGCCTGCAATTCTAGGAATGCTTGCGTTCCCCAAGGAATTCGTAACCGAGCGGACATTTGCATTCGTGGGTTCCGTGATCGGAGTTCTCGTGCTGTTCCCGATGAGCATCCGCACCGATAACACCTAACGAAAGCGCGGGTAATAGTAACGCGTATCGTGTTTTAGTTCGTGAACAATAGACAGCAGGGCATGTTCGCGCTGGGTTTTCCATTCGGTATAACCAAGTGGAAGGAGGCGGAATCCGGCACGACGGAGCACTTTCGCTCGATGAAGATCAATGGCGGGATATGATTCGCCAGGGTAACCGAGCAGATCGAGGCCGAGCACACGATCTTTTTTGATCAGCAACAAATCGATGCTGACACCCGCAACACGCTGGTGGGTGCGGACTTTAACTCCCCTTTTCTTCAGTGCTTTTACGACGTCATCCATGAATGCATCGCAAGGTGGAGAAGGAGCGTCCTCCGACTGATCATGCGCGAGTTGTGAGAGATAACTGCCAAGCAGGCTTTTGGGTGAGAGATCAGATGGCTTGAGTGAGTGGTAAACTCGTTGCATGGACTTCGCGCGGGTGATGGAAACGTTAAACACATCCTCGCGCTCGACAAAGCGCAGCGTTGACGACCCAGCTCCGGCATCAATGGCAAAGGAAAGGAACATGACCTCGCGTTCTTCACCTTGGAATGTGTGGGCCGTCCCAATGAGCAGACGATGTGCGTCCATCAAGCGTGAGAGTTCTTTTGGACTGAACTCGGTGGAAAGAGTTTCGCGGATGGCCTCAACCTGATTGCGGAACGGAGATAAGATTCCGGCGCTTGGACATGCATCGCCAGGTTGGTCGGCAGACTGTTTAAGCAATGTTCTCAGATTTCGAACAATGGCACGTATCTCGGCGGCATTCACCCCATTATCATCGCGTGTGCCATGACAAAACACGCCCCTCAGCGCATCGCTCTGCTTTTCCCAAGGGCGCT
>JARFPV010000614.1 GCA_029288115.1 Akkermansiaceae bacterium
GTAAATGACAGAGTTATCGTTGATCCGAAAGTTGTCACCACATTTACCGATACGCATATTTCCCAGATGCTTGGTTACCTAAACATCACCCGTCTCAAGACCGCGCTCCTTCTGAATTTCAAATACGCCAAACTTCAAATCAAACGCGTTTCAAACTAATAAACCATCCGTGCAAATCCGTGCCATCCGTGGTTAAAATGATCTAAGCCAAATGCGAAAAAAATACAGCAAAGAGAAAAAGCACCGCACCGGGGAGATTCCCACCGGTTCGTTCTCTGATATTGCGTTTCTTTTGATCATCTACTTCCTGGTTGCTACCACCCTGGTGAAGGTCAAGAGCATCACCGCCGACCTGCCGTCGGGTGAGAAGTCGAGCCAGACACAGTCGGAAAAGACACCCACCATCCAACTGCGGGGAGGGGAGATCATGTTCAATGACAAGAAAATGGACATCGATGAGCTCAATAACCGACTCGCTGCACTTGATCTCGCTGAGCAAGAGGGGAATAAGCGTGTTATCTTGTTAGAATCCGCAAAGGGAACACCTTACGAAGATTACTTCCAAGCACTCGCCGCGATCAGTGCAAATGGTGGTGTGGTCGCACTGGTTGAAGACGATAAGTAACGATGAACAAACGCATCCAACGGAAAAAGAAACAGAAGCGTCGCGCCATCCCGGTGCCGATCGCCAGCATGGGCGATATTGCCTTCCTGCTGATCATCTTTTTCCTCGTCTGTAGTGAGGTCGCCAAAGACAACGCAAACATCCAGACGACGCCACCCGTCTCTGAGCACGTCAAGAAGATGAAGGCATCCGTAGCAGCACGTGTGGCCATCGATACCGATGGTCTTATCTACTTTGACGGAACCCAGGTTGATAGCGCTAAAGACGTCGAGTGGGGAGTGCGTGCCATCCTCGCGAACACCGCATCAGATGATCAACGGCACGTGCAATTCAAGTGCGACGCCGCATTACCTAAAGAAACTTTTGAACCCGTGATGAAAGCCATCGTCGAAGCGGGCGGCATCCTCGAAGCAGTCGGGGAAAACAATCCACAATAAACCATCAAATGAAAGAAGAACAAACAGCATCAAAACCTCAAGGCGACGAAACGACGCCAGACGAACTCATGGAGAGTTTCCAGGGGCGGAGCGTAAAATCCATCGTCGTTTTCACCCTCATCATCCACGGTGTAATCCTCCTTGGAACCAGCATTCCTTTCCTGATCGAAAAGGTGGCAGGAAAAGACACCTCTGAGATGAGTGAAGAGGAACGCATCCAACTGGCAGTGAAAGAGGCGACGAGTTCGCTTCGCGATATTGCCGACGAGCATGGCTTGAATGTCCAGGACATTAGTAACCAGTTCGCCAGTGGTAAGAAAAAACCTAAGGCACCTGCCAAGGAGCAGCCCAATCAACCAACACCGGATCCACAACCTGAAAAAGAGAAATCAGAACTCGAGAAAGAACTCGATGTGAAAGCAGATGGTCCAGAAATCCCGAAAGTCGAAGATGACGACGAAGATCTGTTTAAATAGGCGACCACTGATGGAGATCTAATTCAACTATACTTTTTCTAATGC
>JARFPV010000657.1 GCA_029288115.1 Akkermansiaceae bacterium
TAAGAGACAGATAATACCCCACGCGCGCTCAGGTAGCGTGCAAAAATTTCGCGGATCCGCTCATCTTCATCGGGCAGGAAATGACCACGCTGCTGCGCCGATTCCGCATCGGCCAGCTCCTGCTCCATCGCATTCCTGTTCGGAACTGCACTGGCTACCGATCGCACGGTTCGAGCTGCACGAGCCACCAATTCAGACACTACTTCCTCCATCAATAGAGTTTTCTCATATCAATCGGTGGTCGTCAATGCACATCGAACCCTTATGGAATATAGTTTTTCATGTATTCTAACATTTTCTAACAAATTAAAACCCCCTTTATATAAGGGTTTGAGGAGATCTTGGGAAATGCCCGACAATCAAATTTCACCTCAAAGTCAAGTATTCCCTAGGAAAAATAGAGGATTATTTAACTTTACATTAGCATCGATTAGTGGCAAAAGAACCCCGTTATGAATAAATCCGAACTCGTCGAAGCCGTTCAGAATTCCCTCGGGAAAGATGCAACCAAGCGTTGCGCAGAAGATGCCCTTGCCGCTGTCCTTGACAGCATTGCAAGTGGTGTGAGAAGTGATGGTAAAGTCCAACTTATTGGATTTGGTACCTTTGAAGTCAAGCACCGCGCCGCTCGTATGGGCCGCAACCCTAAGACTGGTGAAGCAATGAAGATCAAGGCCTCCAAGACCGTTGGCTTCAAGTGCTCATCCAGCCTCAAGGGCTCGCTCTAAGCCAAAGCAATCATCTGAGAACAAATCATTAACCCAAAAGCCCGGACCGTTGAACGCGGTCCGGGCTTTTTTTGTCCTAGAGGTGATGTTTTTCCCGTTGGCGAGACCTCAGTTTACGCATAAGCTTCTGTCATGCTAGCTGCCCTCGGCAAACCAGTACTCGCGTTTCTCGATTATCTCGGGCAGCTGTTCGAACTGGCATGGAAAATCGTCCTCTCCCTGCTGCGAGGTAAAAAGCGGGTGCGGATGTTTTTTCACCAGATCGTTGAAATTGGTTTCAGATCACAGCCAGTGGTCGTCATCACCGGTGCATTCGTCGGCGCGGTACTCGCCGCACAGGGGCTGTTCCAGCTCAGTGGCTTGAAGATTGAATCCATGGGCGGTGCTTTGGTCAGCGTGGGCATGCTGCGTGAGCTCGGCCCCGTTCTCACCGGAATCATGTTGGCAGGCCGCGTGGGCGCCTCAATGGCAGCAGAGATCGGCACCATGCAAGTCACGGAACAAGTCGATGCATTACGCTCGATGAGCGTGCATCCCGTCGATTACCTGGTCACACCCCGACTGGTCGCAATGATGATCTCCGTGCCGTTGCTCATCACCGAGGCTTCAGCCTTCGGTATCGCCGCCAGCTGGGTGGTTGGCACACAAACATTTGGGGTCTCGGAAGCGTGGTGGATGCATCACATGCGCGAGCACACTGAGATGGCGGATATTTACATCGCCTTGATCAAGGGCTTTGTGTTCGGCATCCTCATCGTGCTCATTTCCTGCCATCAGGGCTTGAAAGCAAAAAACGGAGCCGTCGGTGTGGGTAATGGCACGACCCGCGCCATGGTTTTCTCCTCACTCGCGATTCTGATCACTAACTTTTTCCTGACCATGCTCATGAATATATTCTTCCCCATTGGGCTCGCAAGTTAACGAAGGGAATATTCGCCCGTTTGACATCTCTTACCATCGAATCCATAGTGAAAAAACAGATCATGAAGTCGACTAGCAGAATCATCACCTATCTCATCCTCGGCGGCACCATGCTCGCCGTCACCCACTTTGCTACCCGCGCAGATGAACAAAAGCCTATGGCCACCTCAGACACTCCCCCAGCCCAACCGACCAAGCCCGTGAAAAAATCCGACGACGAGTGGAGAAAAAAGCTGACTCCAGAGCAGTATCGTATCGCACGCCAAGCTGGCACCGAGCGCCCCGGAGGCGAAGTGTATAAGCAATTCAAAAAACAAGGTGCCGGCACCTATTACTGCGTCGGCTGTGATGCCGAGTTATTCTCCTCCAAGGAGAAGTTTGATGCGCGCTGCGGTTGGCCATCATTCTATGATCCGTCCAAGGCAAAGAATGTAAAATCCATCCCTGACATTGATGGTTTACGAATCGAAGTGCGATGCAACGTCTGCGATGCCCACCTCGGGCACGTGTTTACTGGTGAAGGGTTCAATACGCCAACCGACAAGCGCTACTGCATCAACGGCACAGTGCTGAAGTTCGTGCCCGCGAAAGAGAAGGATGTTGAGCAGGAGAAGGACAAAGAGCCCAAGAAAGATTAAGCGTTAGTATTTCTCCGCTCGACGACCGGTATCAGATTGGCTAGGTATGGGCCCATCTCATCACGCCTATGTCTGAAAACGCATCCACACAAAACCTTGCCGAATCGCATCTCCGCCAGTTGATTGATAATGACGCCACCGACTGGATAACGCGTAAGAAACTCGCCCAACTACTCTACAACGATGGCAAAACCAAAGAAGCTGCCGACGTTATCTGGGAAGCTCCTGAGATCCCGGGCATTGATTTAGAGCTTGGATTTGCCATCAAAGTCCTTGGCAAAGGTGCGCCCCGCAAGGCGATCCGACTTCTTACCAGCATCCAGGAGCTGAACAAGGGCAAGGCTGTGCAGAACCTCGGTCTGGCCAACGCTCTGATGCACTACGGCATGGTAATGCAGGCAGCACGATTTTATGGAGCCGCTCTTGCTGAAGACGCGTCACTGGCAAGCGCAGACCTCGAGCACTTCCTGCTCTGGACAGACGACAAGGAAAAGATCTGGGGCAATTTCAAAGATGAAAAACCCAACCTCGGTGAGCTTCCCTGGATGAAGCGTGATGCCAAGGAGGCGGAGCAGCTCAAGAAGGCGATGAAGGGGCATACCACCCCCATCAAGATCCCCGATCTCGAGGAAGTCACCGCCGAAAAGGTGGTGCACAAGATGTATGAGCAGTCGCCAAGATTAAATAGCGAGCCCACACCACCACCTGCGGTCACCATTCCGATGGATCGCGTAGATGCGAAACACGTGGTCGTTGATCCCGAACGTGGTGCCGGCCATCCGGAAACGGCCGAGCAGGCGCTTGCCGCACAGGGACCAACCGGCGGCACCTCCGGACAGCCGCTACCCGTGACTAGTGCTGCCGTTATTAATCCGAACGTCGTCAGGCCCACTCTCGCCGCTCCTGCTGCACCTGCAGCACCTGAGCCCGCGCCGACAAAATTGATGATCGGTGGCGACACCAACCAGAATACCGCACCTGGAAGGACCCAGATGCTTGCCGATGGAAAGATCGTCATCAACCCGACGACCCCAGTCGAGAAGGATAAGAAGTAGCCCTCTTACGTCTCGTCCTGTTCAGGCTGGACCCATGAGTCTTCCTCATCCACCTCTCCGACGACCGAGCCAAATGCGAGCACGCGGTCGATGGTGAACTGCTTTCTTTTGTACCCCTCTGCGGGTGAAGAAATCCTCAGAGTGACCGGTTGCCTGGATCCTGTGCCGGGGTGACCTATTCCTTTGGCAAGAAGCATGCCGGTCTTGGATTCCCGGCGCGCATACGCATAGAGGCTGCCTTCATAATCAAGGGATACCAACTCGATGCAGATCCATTTCTCCTCGTCCTTGAAGTCATAATTATAGTAGGTTGATTTGATTGCGAGCGCACGGATGTCAGCGGTTTTTTTTGCCCCGCTAAGCAGTTCAGGCCACGTTGCGGTGCCATATCGAGCATAAGCATCCCAATCAACCCGTAATCCATCGTCGGTAGCCATCACACATACGATACGTTGGCTTCCATCGGGGAACACAGCGCCAAATCCACGGAAGGTGATTTGGGATGGCTTCACGATGCGACCTGACGTCAGCCTCTTTGCCGGCACAGCAACTGCTTGTGCGGGATAATCGGGTAGGCGTTTTCTGATTTCCTCCGGATTCCGGCATAGTTTGAGCCTTGTTTCAGCATCAGTGCTCATGGCGAATTGCTCGGCAACTTTTTCGGCTTCAGGACTAGATAGCTGCCGTAACGTGATTTCCAACTCATCCATCTCTTCCTGCTCCTTGCCACCAGCGGGCAAATGCGCGGCAGTCACCGGAGACTGTGAGGGAGTTTTCTTCTGTGGCTTAGAGCTCTGCATGAAATAGACCATGCCACCACAGACAACGAGAAGAACTACAAAACTGGCGGCAACCCCCTTCCACCCAACGTTGAACGCAGATTTCACCCTCACACGCTCTCTTGCACGGGCAGCTGACGATCTCCCCGAAGATCTTCTTTTTCTCACTCTATGGTGCTTCATAAACTGAGGTGCAGGGGTTTCGTCTATGTC
>JARFPV010000709.1 GCA_029288115.1 Akkermansiaceae bacterium
CGCCAGCAGTGTGCGCGGCCAAGCGTTGGTTAATGGATGAGGAGCTGGTTGATGCTCCAATGGCTAGTAGTTTCATGGTTCGATTGGTTGGTTTGGTTTATCAGGAGAGCTGGAAAAGGAGGAATTCGGAATCTGCTGCAGCATGGATTTTCTGTGCGCTAGCTACAAAGCTGGCAGCATCACCGGAGTGAAGTGTTTGGCCATCGATATTAATGGATCCACTGATCATTTGCAGCCACGTATGTGGTAGTATTTCATGGCTGGATGCTTTGATGGTTTTTCCTTTTTCAAGCTGACCGAAATGCACTGCTGCGTCCTGCCGCATGGTGATCGAATTATCTCTACCGTCGCCGGAAGCGAACAATGTCAGGTTGTTCTTCTGTTTGAGAAGTCGGGTGTCTATGTCGGCATATCTGGGTTCTCCACCGGGTTTGCGTGGTGTGATCCAAATTTGTAGTAAATGGGTTTCTTCATCGGAGGAGGGGTTGTGTTCAGAGTGCAGAACACCTTCGCCGGCAGACATGTATTGGAACTGGCCGGCCTCGATGATGCGTCCATTACCCATCGAGTCCTTGTGTTCCAACCTACCTGAGATGATGTAGGTGAAGATTTCCATGTTGGAGTGTGGGTGCGTGCTGAAGCCCTTGCCAGCTGCGATGCGATCTTCATTAAGCACACGCAGGCTGCGAAATGAAACGTGGGCCGGATCGTAGTAATCGGCGAACGAAAAGGAATGCTTTGCGACTAGCCAGCCGTGGTCGGCAAGGCCTCGTTCTTCCGAGCGGCGAATGGTAATACTCGTTTGTTTGGTCGGATTCATGGCTCAAGCATATCTCGATTCTGGATTCTGAAAACTTCCATGGTTTTATACTGAGTATAACAAAACAATATACTTGAGTATGTATATATCTATATCTAAATCTATATCCCATGAATCTTGAGCATCTGCGCCATTTCCTGGAAGTCACCGAGGATATGAACATTTCGTCGGCTGCCAAACGTGTGCGCCTCACTCAACCTGCTTTGAGTAGGCAGATGGCGGTGTTTGAAAACGACACAGGGTGGAAGCTCTTCAATCGTGGTCCAAAATCCATTCGGCTTACGCGTGATGGGGAAATTGTCAAACGGCTCGGTGCTGATTTGATCCGCTCGGTTGACCACACGCTAGCGAGAATGCGGCAGGAGATCGACGGAGATGAGATTCGTGTCGGATACGCGCCATCGCTTGGCGGTGATTTACTGAAGGATACGATGAGCCGTTTTGCGCAGTTACATCCCGCTGCACGCATTACGCTCGCGGATTGTACGAGCGAGGAAATGATCGCGGGCGTTGCCGATGGTCGCTACGATTTGATGATCGGAGTGAGTAACGATGAACCTGCCGTAGATTGGGAAACGTTACGGGAGGAGCATTTTGTCCTCGCGGTGTCTGCTGATCACGCTCTGGCACGCAAACGTGCCATTAAGCCTGAGCACCTGGATGGAGAGAGAATGCTTTTGTTGTCGCGTTCCGACTACCCGGGATACTGGCGTGAGGTTACAGATTATTTTCGAAGCCACAGCATCAATGCCAAGATTGCCGGTGAGTTCGACGGCATCGGCAGCATGCGGCTCGGCCTGGAGGCAGGTATTGGAGTGGCACTTGTGGCGGCCCGAGCCCGCTTGGGCAATCAAGTAAAACTGAAGAAACTCTCGCCATGTCCAGAGCCCATTTGTGTCGCCGCAGGAGTCAAAGCCGATACTGTACCTAGCCCTGTGCTTAGGGCCTTTATTGATGAGCTGAAGATGGTGGCAGGGGCGTAGACTCGTCCTGGTGTTATCGTGCGGGATTCTCGGAAAGGTCATCATTTTCGGAAAAAAATCTAGGCAGCTTAGATATGTGTGTTACATTGTAAACACATGTCTTCGAAGAGGTTTACCCTTATAATCAGTTTTTGCAAAGCTCTGGTCTGTTGTGCCATGGCAGATCCAGTCGACTCGAACTTCGCTGTGGATGCGATTCAATCAGGTAATGGCAAGACCAAGATCGCCTTTGATGCCGCCGGACGCATGTATGTGACCGAGAAGCAAGGAAGGGTCTTGCTCTTCAATCCCAACGGTTCAGGTGGATTTCAAGCTCCAAGCGTGCTTCTTGATATCACTGCGGATGTGGATTCGGGATTGGAGGCAGGTCTTCTGGGTTTTGAGGTCGACCCGAACCATACCACCAACCGCTTTATCTATCTTTTTTATACCACACCTGAGGAGGAGCTCTGGGATGGGACCGGAGACCAGAGGCTTGTCCGTTACACCATGAACGCGACCTTTGATGGAATAGAGAGTGGATCTGAGACAGTCCTCCTGTCTGGGCTGCCTCGTATCGTGAATTTCCACAAGGCCGGCGATATTGCCATTCATCCACTTGACCCTTATGCGATTGTAATTGCCTTGGGGGATGATGATCAAATAAACGACGGAACATTACCTCAGAATCTCGATAGTTATGTGGGAAAAATTCTCAGGGTCGACAGCTCCACGGGGCTAGGCCTGCCAGACAATCCACACTATAATGGAGTGCCTGATTCGGTTCGTTCCAGAGTCTGGGCCTCAGGATTCCGTAACCCGTTCAGGTTTGTTTTCCATCCGTTCCGAACCGATACGCTTTATGTCTCAGAGAATGGAGACTCAACTGACCGCGTCGCGATGGTTAGAAAAGGTGGCAACGGTCTCTGGAATGGAGATGATAATGGTGGGTTCCTAACCGTTGATACCCCCTTGTTCAAGGTGCTGCACACGACCTCGCCCTCACTGGTGGGTGTGGAAATCGTGACCAGTGGTCCGTTGGCTCATAATGGCCTGCCAACTCTCTACCTAGGAAATTGGTTGAGTGGTATCAGTCGATTCACACTTTCTGACAGTATCAATGCGCAAGGTAACGAATGGAATACGTTGACACCGATTCCCGGTGGTGGAGCCAATCATTGGGATGCTGATGCCACCGCCATGGATCTGCATTTTGCAGCAGACGGGCACCTCTACTTCACCCAGACGAATGGTAACGCAGCCTTAGCTGGGTGGTATCCACTTAGGAGATATCGATACGCAGGAGGAACGCCTCCAAGCGCGTCATTTTCCGCAGCTCCCGTCAGTGGTGAGGTGCCTTTTCTCGTTAGTTTTACGGACACCTCGACGGTAGGCACGAATACGCTCAGCTCTTGGTACTGGGATTTTGGTGACGGTAATACCTCCAGTGCAGAAGATCCCACTCACACTTACACAACCCCTGGTGTCTATACGGCATCACTTACGGTCACGGACAGTGTTGGATTGACCTCAACTACTCAAATGCAATTGGCTGCGACTTCGAGTACGTCGGTGACACTGTCACTCGATGTGCAAGACGGCAGGGTAGTGCCTGCTGTGCCCGTTACCTCCACGTTCACTATTTCCTTGTTCCAGACCGATGCTACGACGCCTCTAGCATTTCCCAGTGGTACTGGGGTTAAAGGTAATCAATTGGTGACGCTGAATGATGGAACCTACAGCGGAACTCTGAATCTTCCCTTGAGTGCTTCCAGTTTTGTCATGGTGGTTGAAAATACCAATCCTCTGGGGTTTCAACCCGTTACACGAGGTGTCTCTGTGACTTTGGGGCAATCCAATACCGTTCATGAAACACTTTACGTGTCCTCCGCCACTCTTTCAGGTCGGGTGCTTTCATTGCGTGGAAACCCTGCCGTGGTTGATGTGGGTTTGCGTTTGGCCGGACAACCCTTTTCTTTCGCTGGGGCGAGGGATTATCTCAGTGGTTCAGGGCTTCCAGCAACTGGTGTTGGACACCGTGTCAGTACCGATGACCTAGGCTATATCTCCATACCTGTGCCGGTCTCGCAACTGGGCTCCACACTCGAGCTGACGTATTCTGAGGATATCGGTCGAGGGACATATGCAACAGGTGGGCGCGCGGTTGTGTCGCAGGCGGATACGAGCGTTGATGCATCCTATAGCATCTCCGAATGGCGGGGCGGGCCGGCGGATGATCTCTCTGGGCAGGCGTACACCCCGAATGTGAATTATACAACCATCCAGGGGATTTTTAGCGCGAACTGTACTGGCTGCCACCGCGCAAATACCACCAACAACGGTGGGCTGGATCTCACATCTGGAAATAGCTACACCGAACTGGTCAACCAAATGAGTCTCTTTGCGCCAGGATTGAAGCTGGTAGATCCCGGGAACCCGTCCCGAAGCTATCTCTTCGAGAAAATCAACAGCGCGGCGCCGCAGCAGGGAAATCGTATGCGCCCATCAGATGCTTTACCACTAGCAGATCAGGCGCTCATTCGCGATTGGATCATCCAACTGTCACCGAGCTATGAGAACTATGTCTGGACGACGCTTTCAAGTTCACCCGGATCGACGGATACTGGGGTAGGCGATGATTTTAACAGCAATGGAATTGCCAATGGAATCGAACAAGTGAACCCCCGGTTCGGCTCGTTTGCCACCTCGTCAGGTGGCACAAACGTCCAGGGTGAGCTGAACTTCAACGCAACGAGCACGGGGCTGACGTATTACATCGAATGCTCCGATGATTTGGAGCAATGGCGGACGGTCACCAGTCGTCTCCGTGGTCAAAGTAATTGGCGGAATTCACCCGGTTTCTCGGTCAGTGAAAGTTCACCGGGTGTGCTCCAATTCACCGACACTGCTGTTGGGGAGGGGGCACGTTTCTATCGATTTGGAGTTAGGGAAGAATAGTTCTAACTCATCGGCTAGAGGCTTTTTACAATGATTTCACGTGACGCTTTGCGACCATGTTTATCGTGCAACACAATGGTGTGCTGTCCCGGTGTGAGTATCACTGTGTGGTGATTGTTTTCTTTGGTTATTGTTAGGGTTTTTGATTTCCATGTCACTTTGCCCGGGAAATTGGATTGTAGACGCAGTTTTTTCCCGTGATTGGGAAGATCAGGGTCTAGCAAATACTGAGCTTCCCGTGATGGTGAAATGATTCGTAGCGGGGTGTTTAATGATGTATGTGGTTTTGTGACTTGAGCAAAGCGAGCCTGGTCGCCTTCTTGACTGAGCCATTCGGAGTACCGGTCATCCAAAAAAACGCGGCCTTTGGTATCGTAGTCGGATGGTTTGGCCGGAAGGGGAGCGTGGGTGCTAGGGAGGACAAGACGAAGGGTTTTCTCTGATGACTTGCTGTGGCGTTTTCCTGTGTAGGGATCAATGTGGCAAGCAAGCATCCCGCTTGGTTCTTTGAACCAGCTAGGTTGGTGATCTTGGTGAAGTCTGAGCATGGTGGCTTGGAATATGGGGCCCGCACCAGTGACTCCGGAAATGCCTCGCATAGGCGTGTTATCGAGATTTCCGGCCCAGACGCCGACGGTGAAATCAGCGGTAAAGCCAAGGCACCAGTTGTCGCGAAAATCCGTTGAGGTCCCTGTTTTTACAGCGCAAGGGAAGGGGAGTCGCAGAGATGAGTTCATGCCGAAAGCGGAGGATCGCGCAGCGTTGTTGGACATGGTTTGTGCCAGCATCCATGCTGATGGATAGGATGCCACATGGATGCCTTTGTCGTCTTGATCGGGAAGAAAAGTAACAGGTTTGTACACACCCATCCTGCCGAGTGAAGCATATGCGTTGGTGAGTTCCAGCAATGAAACATTACCGCTTCCAAGTGTCAGTCCCAGCCCGTAGTGGAGTGACTCCTTGTTTAAGGTGCTAATCCCGAACGCACCTAGGTAGGTTTGTAAAGCCTGAGCTCCGCCAATGGCGTTCAGCGTTCGGACAGCGGGGATGTTGAGTGAATTGGCAAGCGCGTGATGAATGGTTACCGGGCCTCGATGATGGCGGTCGTAATTGACGAATGATTTTTCTCCGCGAGCATCGGCAAATCGGGTTGGGATGTCTTCGATGATCGTCGCTGGTGTCATACCGCCGTTTTCGAATGCCAGTAGATAAGTGAATGGTTTCAGTGCTGATCCAGGTGATCGGGCGGTTCGTGTAGCATCGATTTGACCGCTATTTGACTGGTGGAAATCCGGGGATCCGACAAGTGCAAGAATTTCGCCGGTAGGATTGTGAATGACAACAACGGCAGCGTGCTGGATGTGTTTTTTTGACAGCGTTTTGATTTGCTGGCGAACAATTTCAGTGACGTCGCGCTGCAGTGAGGCTGATATTGTTGTGTGAATACTTGCCTGCCCCCTGTGATCGGATGTGTGGCGCATCAGTTGCACCAGATGGGGCGCTATGGATGATTCCCTTTCTGTCCGCAGTTGGAGCGGTTCTGCTTTGGCGCGTTTGATGCGATCGGTGTCCGCGTCCCAAACAATGGCCATTCGGTCGAGAATCCAGTTTCGCCTTTTGAGTGCAGCTTCTGGATTGCGGCGCGGATTGAGGCGTGAAGGCGCTTGAGGCAGGCCTGCTAGCAATGCGCATTCAGCGAGCGACAGTTGATTCAGGGGTTTGCCGAAATAATGGCGTGAGGCCTGCAGGGGCCCTTGCGACAGATTTCCGTAGTCGAGGTGATTGAAATACGCGGTCAGGATTTCATCTTTGCTATGGCTCATCTCGACATGGCGAGCGGTGAGACATTCACGAATTTTTGTCGGCAAGGTGCGGCTGGATTTTTGCGAGCTGAGCTTCACCGTTTGCTGGGTGATGGTGGAGGCTCCTGAGACAAAACGCCCTTGATCCCATGAATCGCGGAGTGCACGAGCAGTTGCTCGAAAATCGATTCCGCCGTGCTCATGGAATCGTTTATCCTCAGCGGCCAGCGTTGCCTGAATGAGATCTTGTGGAATTTCATCAAGCGATGAGGCGCGGTGACGATAGTAGTCCGAGCGCACCCAGTCACCCAACTGCTCACCATTTCGGTCTAACAATACAACTGAGCTTCCTGGTCCTGATGTGACCGCATCAGGAACGGGAAACGCAAATGGTAGGAGGAAATAGCCACCAAGGACGGCAGCCGTGCCTCCAACAGTTAACCAAGCAAGTTTCCTGCGAATTTTCTTCGGTCTACGCTTTAGCCACTCTGGAAGGTGAACCCTCACTTGGTTTTTGGAAATTTGAACTTGGAGATTTATTCACCCACCACGGCCTCCTTGCGAAGGGTGGTCATGGTTTTGCTTTCACTCAGTGCGATTTGCTCAGGGTCATACATGGCCTCCACCTTGGCGGCGGGTGCGGTGGCGATTCCTGCGGTAGTGACGCGGGCGAGGTAGGAAATACTGCGTGTGCCGCTGCGCCATGATCGATTGATGAAGAACGATGCTCGGTCCGAGCGCAGCTCCTTGTGGTTGATATTCCAACGACTGTCTGAATTGGTCCGGAATCTCGAGCTCTGGCTGGCGAAGTCGTTATTCACCGTTTCGAAAAGTGACGGTAAACGATCCTCAATGACAACGTAATCCAGAGCGTAGGGAATGGTGATGTCCAGAGTCACTTTAATGAGGTCACCGACGTGTGGTTGCCCCATGGCTTGGGTACTGCCATCCGCCATCATGCGCTCATAACGGCGAGCAACGGATAACCCTTTGTGCCCCCAAGCCCCGGTTGGTGCGAGTCTTGGTTTGGCGCTCAGGTTAACATTCGCAAATGCGGTGCCGTTGGTGGATGCCACTAATTTGACCCCATCCTGAAGCGGAACGCGTAGCGATTGAGTCGGGGAATCCTTATCGAGGGTGATCGTCTTGGTGCCTTCGGCTGTGACCAATTGCAATGTGGACGGCTCACGGTTTTTCTCCACGTTGCGTGCATAGGATGCCATTGCCTGGAGTGCCCAGCTATTGCACCAGGTGGTGCGCCAGTGGCCGTATGGATTTCGGTTGGAAATCAGCTTACGCATTGCAAGGTCAGCATTTTCCGTATCGGGTGAGATTTCCGACCAAGCAAGCACCGTCATCGCATTGTCTGCGCTGTGCCGCATCCAGTGGTTGGTCTTTTGGCGTGGTGTTTGGTTTTTCAGAAGTGCGATGGCAGATGCATGTTGGTTGGCCTTGTCGCTACCTGAGTAGTAAATCGCAAGCGCGAGGTAGGCACGTGCCGTCGGGCTGAGTTTATCAGCCGAATCCATTAGTTTGTTTTGCATGGCAACCTGTGGCTGTTTTGCGAGTGCCAGAACATAGAGCGCGCGTGCGCGTGTCTCGATATTCCAATGGTAATGGCTGTGCTGCTCATCGACTTTAGCAGTGAGTGATTTCACAAGCCATGCAGTCAGTCGGGTGATCGAGGATTCCGGTACGTCGGCACCGTGTTCGCGAGCTAAGAGGAGTCCGAGACCACCGTAGGATGTTGCCCATTTCTCCGCACTGTTTCCGCCGGGCCAGTAGGCGAGTCCTCCGTCGCGCGTCTGCATGGTGAGGAGACGATCAGCGCCTTTCTGAATTGCGTTGGCCACCTCGGATTCCGTTTTGGTTCTGAATCCGGGAACCAGCGACTTCAGGTCACGCACGGCAAACCATGGCATCAGTGAGGATGTGGTCTGTTCCACGCAGCCGTATGGATATTTCAATAGGTAGTCCACGGCTCCCGCTCCCTCCAGTAATAGTGAGTTGGATAGCTCAAGGTCGATGTGTCCTCTGCCTTCTAACAATTCAGGCTTCAGCCCGTTGAGGAGGTCGTGTCGACCGTTGTTGCGCATGGAAACAAACTGCACCTGACGCATCAGTGGGACGGGGTAGGTGACCTCAAACTTGGTTTCAGCTTTATCGGACAGATCACGGGCTAACACAGGCGTGAGATTGGCATCACCCTTGATTTCCAATGGGCGTGCTGTCCAGATCCAGCGAGCGGTGCCGGTGTTGACGAATTTGGTTTCGAAATAGACCGTTTCAGCCCCGCCGGGTTTGAGGTTGATCGTGCGTGACGCAGGAGCCCCGGGGGAGCCTGTCCCTGCCTGGGTAATGCTTGTGGTGGCAAGGGAGATTTCCCATGTGCCCTCGAACTTCGAGTTGTTCTGCACAAGCACCTTGGGCATCAGTTTGTCGCCTTCGCTCGCGTAGCGAGGTGCGGCTGGCTCCAGCATGATGGGTTTGTCCACCGTATAGTCTGTGGATGCGCTGCCGAACTTGCGTTTCCCATGTAATACCACGGCAATGACGCGGTAACGCGTGAGCGTGTCTGGGTTTTTATAGGTTGCACTGAATTTACCATCAGCATTTGTCCTGACGGTGGGTAGCCAAACGGCACAGGGGTCAAAATTGGAGCGTAGCTTGAGTTCGGCTGCTGCTCCGCCACCGAAGGCGTCATCCTCGCCATCACCTCCACCGATGGTGAACCCTTTGTTGGCATAATCACGCCTGTCTGGGTTCTCGGCAATAAAGGTGGAAAAGGATGTGCCGCAATTGACCAACAACGGACGAGGTGCGTGGAAATAGTTCATTGGGTCAGGAT
>JARFPV010000110.1 GCA_029288115.1 Akkermansiaceae bacterium
CTCAGATTGATTTTAACAAGGCACTGATGAATGGCATGCTGAGCTTCTTGCTTTTCGCAGGTGCTTTGCACGTGAACCTTCACGAGCTTAAAAAACAAGGTCGTCTGGTCGGGATCATGGCGAGTGTGGGTGTGCTGTTATCCACATTTATCATAGGTGCTGCGTCTTACTGGTTGTTTCGTGCGTTTGGGATTGAGGTGCCTTGGATCTGGTGCTTGGTGTTTGGTGCCTTGATTTCACCGACGGATCCTGTGGCGGTACTTGGCATTCTGAAAAGGGTGGGGGCACCAAAGTCACTGGAGACAAAAATCACAGGCGAGTCGTTGTTTAACGATGGTGTGGGCGTAGTCGTGTACTTAGCGCTGCTTGGGGTTGCGGGAGTCAGTTCACACGGTGTGATAGCGGATGACCCGGGTGAGATTGCGATGCTTTTTGTTAAGGAGGCGGGAGGCGGTGTTTTGTTAGGTGGCGTGCTCGGGTTTGCTTGCTACTGGCTTCTCAAATCGATCGACCATTACCACGTTGAGGTATTATTGACACTCGCGCTGGTTCTCGGTGGTTACCGCCTTGCCATGGCGCTGCATTTCAGCGGGCCACTCGCGATGGTTGTGGCTGGTTTGATGATAGGAAACCACGCACGTGAGGATGCGATGAGCGAACGGACGCGACTACAGGTTGATACCTTCTGGGAACTGATCGATGAGATACTCAATGCCTTGTTGTTCCTGCTCATTGGACTGGAGATTTTTGTATTGGATTTTTCCACGCCGGTGTTGGTGGCGGGGCTGCTATTGATTCCTGTGACGCTGACGGCGCGTTTTATTGCGGTATCGATACCCGTGACGATTTTAAAGCGCTGGCGAGTATTTACTCCTGGAGTTGCCAAGATCCTGACATGGGGTGGAATTCGTGGAGGTATTTCCGTGGCATTGGCACTTGCTATCCCGACAAGCATGGGTGAGGTGAGGGATGTCATTCTGTTAGTGACCTATGTGATCGTGATATTCTCAATTGCGGTGCAGGGAATGACGCTGAAGCCGTTGATTGCACGAGCGATTGGCAAGTAGAGTGATTAGATATGCCAGCCAAGAAAAAGAAGAACGACAAACCGTTGGTCGGCAAGGCCTTGATCAAGGAGGTGAACCGCCGAATCCGTGTGGCACGCAGCTATTGGGATGCGCACAATAACCGTGCCTGCCGGGGTGAGCGGGAGAAGGCAATGGCACTTTACGAGACACTCACCAAAGAGCAGCGCGAGCAGGTGCCGCAGACGCTACGCGTATGGCTCCGCTACAGAAGTGAAAAATACTTTGGTGAGCACCGGACCAAACCGGGTAGTAAGAAGAAGTGATTAGTCGTGATCATCAAGCCATATTGTAAATCAAAGATGCTGTTTTCACTGCGCATATCCAATAGCCTTGGCTGTATTCTCTTATTTTCCACACTGATAGGATCGGTCTTTGGGGAAGTGGAAAATGAGCTCCCTCCCTCAGTGATCCTCGCTGAAAGAAGGGGGGCGTTTTCAGCAGCATCATCGGCCTGGTCGAAAGATGATATTCGTGAGCTCTCACCTCGCAGTGTCGATGAATTGCTGGCTAAAGACCCGTCGTTTTCATTGTTCCGACGCCAGAATGCGCTGTTTTCCAATCCGACAAGTTCAGGTGTGAGTCTCGGCAACACAGGGGCTTCTGCCGCATCTCGGTCTCTTGTCTTGCGCGATGGAATTCCCCAAAACGATCCGTTCGGTAGTTGGGTGTCGTGGACGCGTTATGATGTTGGCACGCTAGACTCAGCGCGTATCACGTCTGCCACAGAATCCGTGGTCTGGGGAAATATGAGCCCGGCGGGAAGCATCCAATTGACCTCCAGAGAGATCGATGAGGATCGGATTACTTTGCGCGGATTTGTAGGCTCTCAAGGAACTGTAGGAGGATCCACGACAATTGACCAAGTTTCTAACAATGGAAGGTTGGCTGCATCGATTCATGTGTTTTCATTCGAGACCGATGGGTTTTACTCACTGCACAAGTCGCAGCGAGGTCTGGTGGATCGACGGCTTGATCTCGATTATCAAGGAGTGGACCTTCGGTTCAAGTGGCAGCCACGCAATGACTTCACTCTTGAGTCGACGTTCTCGTTTTACGAGGAAGAACGCGGAAATGGCACGGTGCTTAGTCGGAACGATTCCCGTGCTTTTGATTTTTCATTTCGTGCCACACACATACAGGAAAGAGGTGAGATCCAGTATCTTGGTTACTACCAGCGACGGGATTTTTCCTCGGTGTTTGCAGCTGTCGCAGCTGACCGAAACTCCGAGCGTATGGCACTCAATCAATACGATGTGCCCGGGGAGGGATACGGCGGCGCTATTGTGCAGAAGCGTGAGATTCATGAAGACCTTGATCTCACGATGGGTCTTGATGTTCGTTTTCTTGATGGCGAAACCAACGAGGATGCTGGCACGTTTCGTCGTCGGCATGCCGGTGGGCGACAGGCTTTCATTGGACTCTTTGGGCAAACAAGCTGGAAGTTGAATGATGAGACCCGAATTGATACCAGTTTACGGCTCGATCACTGGTCGTTTGCCGATGGCTTCAGGCGTGAGAGATCACTTGGCACAGGTGCCCTGTTGAGATCGAATAAATTCCGTGACCGGTCGTCGCTTGAGCCGTCGGTCTCATTTTCCTTACAGCATCAGATTGATGAAGACACCAGAGCCTGGTTATCCGTGGGATCAAGTTTTCGAGCGCCGAGCATCAACGAACTTTACCGTCCCTTCCGAGTGCGTAGTGATGTTACAGAAGCAAATGCCGCACTTGATCCGGAGAGGTTTTTCACGCTTGAGGCAGGAATAGAGTGGCAACATGACGATGTGTGGGACATCTCAGCTGCGGTTTTTCACCACTGGATTCATGATGCGATTGCCAACGTGCCCGTTACAGATCCCGCAGAGATTACCCGGATTTTTGGAGCCTTGCCTGTGGGGGGCACGGGTGCCCAAAGGCAAAATGTCGATCAGGCGCGTGTGCTTGGTCTGCGCACATCTGTTGAGTATACCCCGGATCCAAGAGTTTCCCTGCGATTTGATGGATTGTGGAGCCATTCGAAGTTCAGTTCGTCGCCGGACCAGCAACTTATCGAAGGCGAGACATTTCCTCAGAGCCCGGAGCTTCGGTTGATTGGATCGCTTGTTGTTAGGCCAACGGATGAATGGTCGTTATTTCTCGGTGCAGAGTATGCAAGTTCGGTATTCGACGATCTGCTCGGCCAGAGGGAAATACCGAGCTACTGGACATGCAGGCTTGGTGCCAGTTGGCAGGCGACTGAGTCAGTCAGCTTGAACTTTAGAATAGAGAACCTGTTTGATGAGGAGATTCCATCGGGCCTCGCTAGCAATGGTTTGCGTTCAGTGGGGCAGCCTCGTGCCATATGGTTTGGGGCAGAATATTCGTTCTAAAGCCGGGCAACTTGTGTCTTGTCGGATATG
>JARFPV010000161.1 GCA_029288115.1 Akkermansiaceae bacterium
GTGGCCAGGACGAGAATGATCGCGATGACGACCATGATCTCCATAAGTGTGAATCCACGGGATGCGTGGAGCTTTAAAGGTAATGACTTTTTCATGATAATGACGTGGGTATGGGTTAGGCTGTAGCCTCCAGATAACGGCCGTGCGCTTGTAGTGCAGCGTGGAAATGCAGCCTCATACCTCTGACCAGTATTACTACGGCGCGTCCACGTTCTGAATCATCTTAATCAATGGTAGGAACAATGCAAATACAATCGTTCCCACCACCAACGCAAGGACCACAATCATAAGGGGCTCTAGGATGGATGTGAGAGCGGTGACTGAGTTGTCGACCTCGTCATCATACACATCCGCGATCTTGAGCAGCATTTCAGGTAACTGACCAGTTTCCTCACCCACATCGACCATACTGATGACCATGGCGGGGAAAATTCCACTCGCTTGCAATGGGGCAACAATGGATTCACCCTCCTTCACCGCTTCATGAACTTGATCGATGGCCTTGGAAACGACCACGTTTCCAGCAGTGTCACGTGTAATGGTGAGTGCCTGTAGAATGGGCACACCAGAGGTAACCAGAGTTCCCAAGGTTCGGGAAAAACGGGAGATAGCACTCTTTCTGGTAAGGTCTCCGAGAATGGGAATCTTCAGCTTGAAAGCATCAATAGCACCACGGCCGCCAGTGGTATTTCCCCAGGCTTTGATCAGGACAACGATACCTGCCACAGCAAGGAATATCCAAACGATGTTTGGCAGTACAAAGCTGCGCGCCAGCATGTTATCCGAGGCGTTGAACACGATGTTCGAAATCGTCGGGAGATCCTGGTCACCGAACATGTCCTTGAATTTGGGCACGATGAACAGCATCAGGAACACCAGAATGGCAATGGCGATGAACAGCACGATTACTGGATAAACCATCGCGGAGACGATCTTGTTCTTCAGTTTGTGCGCCTTCTCCATGTACTCGGCAAGACGCGTAAGCACCACCTCGAGCACACCACCAAGCTCACCGGCTTTGACCATGTTAACGTAGAGTTTGTTGAAAATCCTTGGGTGCTGAGAGAGTGACTCCGAAAATGTGGCACCGGTTTGCACGGAATCAGCCAGTGAGTTCACTGTGGAACGCAGCACAGGATTGGGCTCCTGCTTACCGAGCACGGTGAGACCTCGAAGCAATGGAAGTCCGGAATCAATCAGCGTGGCAAGCTGACGGGTAAAGATCATCAACACCTTGGGTTTGACTTTTCCGCCTGAGACGGTTTTGACCTTTTTCTTGCCTCGAGCTTTGGCCTTCGTTTTTCCCGTAGTGAGCGTGCCCTTGCCCTCCTCGACGACTTGGGTCGGGTAGAGCCCTTGGGACCGGAGCTGCTGGATTGCGTCTGATTCACTGGCTCCCTGAACAGTACCAGTTGTCTGCTCGCCCTTGGCGTCGAGTGCAATAAATTGAAAATTAGCCATAGTGTTGTGTGTCTTGTTGTGTCAGGTTAGAAAAAGTGCGTGAGATTTCGAGCTTTGTTTTGAATATTTTTACCTAGGTGTACTTAAGCACTTCCTCAATGGTTGTGTTACCGTTGTAGATATTACGCAGACCGTCCTCGCGCAAAGTTTCCATGCCCAGTTCTATCGCCTTCTGTTTGATCACCACTGTAGGTGCACGGTCGGTAATGAGATCGCGGATCGGGTCGGTAATGTCGAGAAGTTCAAACAATCCGCGCCGACCTCTATAGCCGGACTGATCACAAGCGTCGCAACCTTTACCGGTGTAAAATTCCTTATCGCCGAGCTCATGCGAAGAAACACCAAGCTGGTTGAGCAGAGCCTCGTTCGGCTCGTAAGCAGCTTTACAATCCTTGCAAATGGTACGAAGCAAGCGCTGGGCGAGCACACCCTCAAGGGAAGCGGCAACCAGAAAGGGTTCCGTCCCCATGTCCACCAATCGTGTTACTGCACCAGGAGCATCATTGGTGTGAAGGGTGGAGAGCACCAAGTGACCTGTTAGGGACGCCTGGATGGCTATTTGAGCGGTATCGAGATCACGAATCTCACCCACGAGAATTCGGTCGGGGTCCTGACGCAGGAAAGCTCGGAGAATGCGGGAAAACGAAAGGCCAATTCCTTCGTTGACGGGCACCTGGACAATTCCATCGACGTCGTATTCCACCGGATCCTCAGCTGTTAGAAGCTTGGAATCGATGGTATTGATCTCCTTAAGTGCCGCGTAGAGAGTCGTGGTCTTACCTGCCCCCGTGGGGCCAGTGCAGATAAATATCCCGTTAGGTTTTCTAACCGTCTCATTGATATATTTGAACACATCGTCAGGCATTCCCAGCATTTGCAGGCTGAGGTTCACATTACTTCGATCCAGAACGCGCAGCACGATACTCTCTCCGTGCTGAGTGGGGAGTGTGGAGACACGCATATCAACCTGCTTTTCTCCGATGCTCTTAACGATACGCCCGTCTTGCGGGATCCGCTTTTCAGCGATATTCATATTCGACATCACCTTGATGCGCGAAAGAATGGGCAGCGCGAGGTGCACAGGAGGAGGTGCCATTTCATAGAGCGCACCATCCACACGATAGCGGATCTTAAAGTCCGCCTCAAAGGGTTCGAAGTGGATGTCAGATGCCCCTTCATTAATTGCCTGATAGAGAACGAGATCGACGTAACGAATGATGGGAGCGGAATTTGCTTCTGCCTCCAGATCTTGGATACTTGGTTCCCCGGTCCCATCGACACCAGACTCCAACTGATTAAGGATGTCATCCATTGCCCTGTCTCTTATACACATCTGACGCTGCCGACGAACACCGTGACGTG
>JARFPV010000166.1 GCA_029288115.1 Akkermansiaceae bacterium
CGAACCAGCTCATGTGACTCTGTCTTGTGCTTGAACTTGGCGTAGAAATCCATCGTAGCGATGGTGGCCGCCGAGTTGAGCATAGATGCCAATGAGCTGATCACAGCACCGCAAAGTGCCGCTAAAACGAACCAGGAGATATACGGGTGAGGTTTGATCAGGTTACGCACCAGCACTGGGAAAGCCGCATCGTAATCGTAGCCGGACAGTGTTGGACCGACAGTGACTTTTCCATCGGACGAGTCCGCAGCTGTATCAGCCAGGAAGTTAATCGTATCCACCTTCGTAGGAGTCGGCAGTTCTTTGACGTCGGGATTTTCCTTCTTGTAATTAGCGACGATTTTCTCGTTGGCCTCAGCGGCCGACATACCTGCCAGCTTGGCGTTGATGGCAATGATTTTCGGAAGCATGTCGGGCTGAAGTTCGACAAAGTCGTTGTCCACCTTGACTACTTCCGTGGCTTTGATTTTTTCAAGATTACCCTCGTTCGCCTTGACCGCTGATTGGTGCAGATCAGATGAGAACAGGTTAAAGGCAAGGATGCCGGGGATGACTACCAAGAATGGAATCAGCAGTTTCAAACCAGCGGCAAACACGATCCCTTTCTGACCTTCGGCAAGAGATTTCGATCCGAGTGTTCGCTGTACGATGTATTGATTCAGACCCCAGTAAAAGAAGTTCGGTATCCACAGTCCGATGATCAAAGCTGTCCACGGGATGTCTGTATCCTCCTTAGGGCGCACCATGTGCATTTTTCCACCGGAAAGATTGTCACCATTGCGAGCTGCGGCTTCACCATCCTTGCCATCGTTGAGCAAATAGAGTTTTTCAATGGCACTCGCACTCTCAAGATCCTGAACCGTCGCATCGGAGTTCTCGACCTTTGTCTTGATGAGTTCGTCTGCCGGGGTGGTGTCAAGTGTCTGGAAGGCAAACCACATCACAACCGCACCACCGAGGATGAGTGCAGAACCCCAGATGAGGTCCGTCCATGCACATGCTTTCAAACCGCCGACAAATACATAGACTGCAGCAAACCCGGCAATTGCCCACGACATGAATGTGAGGTCACTAATATAGGAAACGTCATGGTAGTATTCGGAAACAAACTTGGCTCCCGAGTAGATCACCGAGGCTGTGGTCACAAACACAAGGGTCACGATGGTAAATAGAGCCATGACCATGCGTGCCGTGGTGTCGAAGCGATACTGGAGAAATTCCGGGATGGTGTAGATACCCGCTTTCAGGAACTTAGGCAGGAACCAGAAGGCCACACCCACCAGCGTGATGGCAGCCATCCACTCGTAGGAGGCGATAGCCATACCCAACCAGTCGGCGGACTGGCCCGACATCCCCACGAATTGCTCGGTTGAGATGTTTGCGGCAATGAGTGAGAAGCCGACGAGCCACCAAGTCAGGCCACGACCGGCGAGGAAGTAGTTGGCCGCACCTTTTTTATGCGATGCATCATCGCCGTCTTTTGATTTCCAGATTCCGAGTCCGATAACTCCGACAACGGCGATAATGAATAGCGTAACTTCAATGGTGGTGTTCATAATGTTTTGTGTTCAGTTGATAAAGCGAGTGTTTATCAAGCTATAGTGAAAGCAACATAAGCAACTTGGTCAGCATCAGAAAAGGCGAAAGTGTCAGAAATCTTGGAGATGAACCCATCCAGCGCAGCAGCTGATTTGAAGGGTCGCGACGGAATTTTCATTTGATCAAGCGCTTAAGCTCCGAAGGACTTGACATTTTCCTATCAGTGAGCAAATTCACGCCGTCTCCGAGTTGGGAATCGATCTGAAACCCAACGGCCTCAAAGAACATGCCGGTGTGGCGGAATTGGTAGACGCGCGTGATTCAAAATCATGTTCCTTCGGGAGTGCGGGTTCGATTCCCGCCGCCGGTATTTTTTTACTCACTCGTGCCTACTTGCTGCTGAAAAAGGGTCTGCAGCGCTTCGATGACACCCTGACTTGCGGGGAGCTTTGCGACGTAGCCGCCGTGTGTCGTGACATGTTGCCTGATCTCGGGGCAGGCATTCGCAGGGCATGCGATGTGTGCAGCCATGCTGCGATCCAACATATCAAGATCGTTATGACTGTCGCCGATGGCAAATGTGCGGTCTTGTGTAATCCCTTGTTGCCGTGCGACTTCGCGCATGGCGGTTCCCTTGTGGTAGTCGGCATGACTAAAGCGCAGGTAGACGCCATTTCTCTGATAAGAAAGAGCGGGGATATCCCCGATTTTAGAATCGATATGCGCTAGAATAGCGTCCATTTCACTCGCAGTCGATGCCACTATGCCATCTGGCTCACCCTGCTGGATACCCCAGACGGCGGCGGTTTCAGACTCAACCCATTTTCTGATTTTCCGCAACAGGCGGCGATGCTTGCGAAATAATTTGGTGTGCGCTTTATCGCAGGGTTTGTTCCATGAATCATCCGGAATCCAGCGACCAAATTCATTCGCCGTGTAGATTTCACGCTCACGGACAATGAGAAAATCAGGCAGGCATGGGAAGCGGGCATGGATCAAGCCCTCCACCGTGTGCATGAGCGAACGTCCGGTATTGATCCCCCAAGCTGCCTGGTGTGAGCTACGTAATGCGTGGAGCAGCTCAAAAAAAAGAGGATCTGTAGGCTCGCTGGCATCAGGATCAACCAGAGTTCCATCAAAATCGAAAGCAAGCAGCCACCGGGGCGGCGCGTCAGGACTAAAAGCAGTGAGAGGCTTCACGGGCAGAAGAACGGCCAGTATCTACTCCACAGGAATGGCGCGGGGTGGTCTGGGCGTGACTGGTTCATCCTCGGGCTCCACAATAGCCTTCGGGGGAATACGTGGTTCAGGCTTATCTGGTATCTCCTCATCCACAGGCACGGCACGGGTCGGCTCTCTTTCAGGGGCATCAGCAATTTTACCACCGTCACGGTAACTGACTTCATTTTCCGGCCTGGTCTTACGCATCTTGATTTCGACCCGTCTGTTAGGAGCCTGTTGCTCAACAGTCCCCTGCTTGACCAAGGGATTCGATTTTCCAAACCCACGCACAGCGACACGTTTTTCGTCCAGATCCAGCGTCTTAACAAGCCATGCTTTCACCGCCATGGCCCTGCGTTGGGAGAGCAACAGGTTGGGTTCCTCGCCACCGATCAGATCAGTGTGACCATCCACCCAGCAAATCAGGTCGGGATGCTTATCAATGAGAAGAGCCACCTTCATCAGACTAACTCGCGCGCTCTGCCTGAGTGTATAGCTATTGAAATCAAACAACAGATCGCTACCAATCAGAGCCTTCGACGTTAGAAGCGAGTTTCCATCCATGCGCGCCATCGCATCCAGAGAGGTGAAATCCTTGAGCAAACCATCATCGGCATTTCCCTCTGCACCTTTTCTCAAGGTATCGGCATATGCATCCGGATCATGCTTATCCGCCATACGCGCCCCGGGATCAACGGTCACCTGACTGTCACGTGCGCGCGGGAAGAAATCTTCGGTTTTCCCCATATCAGGAAGGTCTGGCTCAAAAACAGGAGCTTTGAGCGGCTCAAGCGACTCGCCGTCGAGATCACCTTTGGCGGCAGCCTTCGCCATCGGCACTTCAAGCTTGTCGATGTCCGGGCTGATATCGATATCCATTTCCGGCAGATTCTCCAGCACGTCCAGCTCGTCAGCAGGAGGCACGACAGGAACGGGCTCAACAGGGTCCTCAGGCTCGGGTGGTGTGACTTCCGGGCGGGAGTCATCCAAGTCTACGGGGTTGACACGCACGACTTGGGTCTGAAGACCCGTCCGCTCCACCAATTCAGGTAGAATCACATCAATCCGACTCAATCCGATCAACGCCACGGCATGCAAAACGACAGCGACAAGCAAGGCAACGGTCACCCATTTTCCAAGGCCCTCATTCTCTGGCAGTCTAAACGAGGATGTTCCTCGCAGACCGCCGTTCCAGCTATAGTCATCGTCCATTCGCCTCCACCTTAACGCATCGGCGAAAAATGGCAATCGGCTTTCTTGCGATAACCCGCCGCACCCTAGCGGCGGCGTCTCAACAGCAGGGACAAACTTCCGAATGCTAGCAGCGTGACCGATCCCGGCTCAGGCACAGCCCCTACGTAGCCGTCTGGGAGGCCGATGCCGGTAGGCTCGCTACCACCGAAGCCGTTGTAGCTATAACCTTCAACCATCTGCATACGGAAGCTCGTGAAAGATGCGCCGTCAGAGCGCTCGACCCTGATTCTGAGGCCGTTACCAGGGTTGCTATTGGTGATATTACCCAAGCTCCCGTCGTAGGAAATTGTATTTCCACTCACCGTGTAGGTGTCGTTGTCAAATCCGGGATCATTGAGTAATGCGTCTCCGAAACCGACCATATACACGCGGTCGACACCGTTCGAGAAGCGGAATTCACTGGGAATGCTTCCACCACCATCCCAGTCCCAGAGGGTAAAATCAAACTCGCTCACTGAGTTCTCCCAGGAAAAATCGACGTAGTCGTTGGTTCCTGAGTTGCCGTGATCGAAGCTAGTGATGCTGGCCCATGAGTTCGTGGGTGCGGTGGAGAGAGCCCAATCAGTGTTTGAGT
>JARFPV010000187.1 GCA_029288115.1 Akkermansiaceae bacterium
TTCTTGCTCTTGTCGCGATTCTTTTCCTTCTCGTTATACTCGGCAACAAACTTTTTCACCCAGCGCTTGGCGACCTCAAGGTCCTTTTCCTCGCCGGTGGAAAGCATGAACTGGAGCGCACCATCGAGTCCGATCCCGATCGACTCTTTGTTGGCAGCCAGGGCATCGGCGCAGGCGCGGACGATCTTGTTGGTCTTTTCGCAGTTCAGCGGCCAGGTTTTGCTGAAAGCACCGAGTGCAGGGAGTTTGACGACTACTTCCTTGGCGGCGGATTTGGCATCGTCTTTGACCATGAGCTTCATGATTCCGCCCTTGGCCTCGGCCTCGGTGATCCAGTTACCGAGGAGCACACGTGGATCGATGCCTTTCATCGTGTGGCCGTTCACGCTTTCGATGATTTGTCCTTTCTTGAGCTTACCTGTGGCTGCCGCAGGCGATCCTTCCTCGACGTTGACGATGTGCATCGTGAAGTTAGGCGCACGCAGTTCCAGGCCAACGCCCACCGGGCCAAAGCGTTTGATCTTGTATCGTGCAGCAGTGGGGTCGGGCCAGGAGTGGAACTGAGGAACCTCGGTGTAATAGCCATCCACTGATTTGTAATCTTGAGCTGATGCGGTTGGGAGAACCGCAAGTGCAGCCGTGACAGCTGCTAATAATACGTTACGTGTTTTATTTTTCATGGTCGAAATATGGTTCATCTTGGATGTGTTGTTGAGGCTAGCATTTTCGTTCCCAACTACAATCGCTGAGATCACCAATGCCTGCCTAGGTCAGGATAAAAATTCTAAGGTAAAAGTTTAACTTTGATATTTTTTGTTAGGACGATGCTATTGGGGTCATGGGCCTGGATTCCGAAGGTTCCTTGGGACAACTTACGTCTCCCCTCGACACCCGCCTTCTCCTTGTAAATGACCACGGTCTTTCCATTCACTTTTGTTTCTACGGTATTCCCTTTGACGATAATTTCGTAACGAAACCACTCATTGTCTTTGGCGGGGGCTTCGAGATGTTTTTTAACGATATAGATACTACCTGTTTTGACTGGGTCACCCTGAGTCTGGTTGATCTGGGCTTCGTGACCAACAGGCCATCCTTTATCCTGATATTTGGTATGGAAAAAAATACCTCCGTTGGAGCCGGGCCTGGTCATCACGTCGGCAACAAAGTGGAAATTTTTTGCGTCCTTGGCTTTGTCCGTTGTGCAGTAGAGCATCGATTGTTTCCCTTGGCATCTGATGGCTCAGTCTTTGATGGTGATACTCGTCGGATTCCACTTGTCGATTTGCCATCCTGTAAAATCCTTACCGTTAAATAAATTGATCCACCCGGCCTTTTTTTCGGCGTCGGATAAAACGTTATCCTCGGCATGTGCCACGGTGAAGCTGAGCGAGATGACCAATGCGATGGTAAATAGTGATTGTTTCATAGGATGATGATTTGTCTTGGAACGGGTAGGTTTGATTAAAGATCTAAAGCGATAACGATAGCAATAACGGCGGCTACGAACTCACCATAACCAGAGTGAGAAAATTAGCAAAAAGATTGTTGGCATATCGCGCGGAGGCGCAAAACGCGGTAACACAGCAACCGCCGCATCACTTACCCTTGAGTAGTTTCATCATCGCCTCTCCCATGGCCAGCCCGATGTCCATGTAGGTCTGGGCATTCTTATTGTAGTGACTACTGGATGATCCGCCCTGACTGAGCGGGTGGGTGTAGACCGTGATGACATTCCCCTTGAACTCAGGGTATTTACCAGCGGTTCCGTCAACAGCCATTTGAGCGTCGAAAATCATCTTGTCGTTTTTTGTATCTTCGGTCACTGGAGCGTCTTTATCGGTCTGACCGAGGGTAGCGACTACGAACTTCGCCTTGGGTGCCTTAAACTCGGACCGCAGTGTTTTTATCAGGTGCACAAGATTGTGCTCATAGCGCTGGGCTAGTCCGGCATCATAGCGATCCTTGTCGCCTTGCCACCAGGCAAAGCCAACGATCTCATATCCACGTCCTTTCCAGTGTGGGAAGTTGTGATCAAAATTATTCAGCACCTCATGTGCGGCGCCAAAGCAGTCATCGTATTGCTTCCCGGCATACCACTCGATTTTCTGTGGTGTTGTGCCTTTCTCCCAGGACATCGGCGAGTCCTTGTAACCGGCGTAAATTTTTCCGCCGTATTCATATCGCTTGCTCTCCGGAGGCAAAAAATCCCATCCAAGTGCGCGGTTCCCCTGAGATGTCTTGAGGATAAGGACGGGATCATCGGTGCCGTTGCCAACAACGTGACCAAATCCGAGCTCTGGCCCGATCCTGCCACCACCAGCCAGTGGATTAAGCCAGTCACTACCTGTGGCTGTTACAACTCCTTTGTAGTAGACATCATCACGGGATATCCATTGGCCTTTTTTATTCATCAGGTAAGGATACTTGCCTTGGTATTTGACGAGCGTAGATAATGCACCGGGCACATCTAACTGCGCATACCATCCAAGTCCATTTGCCCGGTCATTGAGGTAGGTGATTTTAAATGACACCTTCTTCCCAGCGGTCAGCTTGATGTCCGTATGGATTGCCTCCTTGCCTATCTCCTTGCGGTAAACCTCATTACCATCGACCTGCATGATGCAGTAGGTTGAGTCGCCATAACCAGGACGGCACTCATACATGCCCGTGGTCTTCATCTCGACAGATCCACGAGTCACATGCGTGCCACCACCTGGGTAAGGCGTGGGTTTCGTGCCACCGAAACTCTCGAGTTTCTGAGTCTTGATCGGTTTGAGTTTATCGTAGTTTGCTTTCGGATCGTATTCACCCTCATAAACTGAAACAGCGACATCAGTGAACTCCTTGCCCCATCGGCTGCTACCACCAGTGACAGCACCAGCACCAACCATGTTAGACTGGCCGGAAAGAATGAACACTTTAATGGGTTTGTCAGCGGCATTAGTAACAAGGGAAAGAACAAGACTTGCCGCCGAAATGAGACAGGATGCTTTGGTTAGGTAGTTTAGTTTCATGGCTTGGTTGAATCGTTGTAGGCAGTGTTAACGGTCGATTCCAAGAATTTTGTCAGTTCTTACCTACTCCATCATTGGAAAGGCATCCCCCCCTATCGTCAGGGTTATGTGGTATCCCCCGGCACATCCATATCGCGAAGTTGATCGCAGCCACTAAAGGCACCCCTTCCAACAGGCTTTACGCCTTTCGGCAACTTAAGGCCTTTGAGTGCTTTGCAGTTTTTGAAAGCATAAGCGCCAATCGTCATCAGACTATCAGGAAATTTTTTCAGCGTCATTTTGGTACACTCGGCAAAAGCATAATTACCAACCTTGGTGATACCGTCTGGGAGTGCGACTTTGTTAAGATTGCTGCACCGCCAAAACAAGCCGAAGGGAATGGCTGTGACTTTAGCCGGGATGGATACCTCTTTCAGGCTGCTACAATCCTGAAACGATTTCTGACCGATGTTAGTCACCGTATCGGGGATTTTTACACTTTCAAGGTTCTTGCATCCTAGGAAGACACTACCGGTGTGACCGCCAATATCAGTAACACCGCCGGGGATGATAATATTCTTCAGATTGGTGCAATGGGAGAATGCGTATGGGCCGATCGAGGTAGCCGTCTTCGGGACTGAGAAATCCCCTTTTCTACCTGCCCCAACAGCCAGCAGAGTCATTTTCTTCTTATCAAACATGACTCCATCCAGACTGGAGAAATCGGGATGATCTATAGCAACCACTATATTTTCAAGATCTTGGCAGCTGTTCAAAGTGCCCGGCTTCAGGAAACGAATCGTCTTGGGAATGACTATCTCCGTGACCCCCTTACATGATTTTAATGCGTTAGCATCAATGCCATAGACTTCGTGCCCATCGATCGTTGACGGTATTACGATCTTTCCCTTGGTGCCTGGCAATACACCAGTGATGGCAACCCGAGTCAGGTGTTTTTCTTCCTGTGCCCTCTTGCCGTGCAATAGCCATCTGTTGTTATAGATGGCGTATTTGAAATGACCTGACTTGCCGGATTTGAGGTAAGGTCGGATCGCGTCACTCGCAGACAGGGAAGTCGGAATCAAATTGCATGCGGTAAATACCGCCATCACGATGCTTGTCGATTTCATTAAATGTACCTTCATATGTCGACTGTGACACATATCGACTGAAAAGCTTAGAAAAAAACATTCCTCGTCTGAAACCTACTTCGTATTCCCTTGATAATCCGGATTAGCCGGAAGGGTTTTGACGGCATCGAAGCGGTTGTAACTGTCTTCCAGTTGCTTACGCATCATGGCGAGGATTTCGGGGCGGGTTTTGGCAAGGTCTTTCGTCTCACCGATATCCTCCTTCAGGTTGTAGAGCTCGTAACCGTTATCCTCGTAGCGGTGGTGGATTTTCCAGTCGCCGCGGCGCAGGGCACTGCGTGGGCAGCGTGCGGGGTCGGACGGACGGTTATAGCTCGGCCAGTTCCAGAACAGGTTGCGTTCGCCGAGGGATTTACCAGAGAACAGAACATCAGTCAGGTCTTCGCCATCGACTTTTTGGGGATCGGTGGCCTTGACTCCCATGAAGGTGCAGATCGTCGGGTAAAAATCGATCCCTGAGACGGGTTCAACGGAAGTTTTCCCTGCAGCGATTTCCCCTGGCATCGATGCGATCATCGGAACGCGGATGCCGCCTTCATAGAGCGTGCACTTGTCACCACGGAGTGGTTTCTGGCTGGTGTATTTATCGAGGCCACCGTTGTCGGAGATGAAAAGCACGAGAGTTTTTTCCCTCAACCCAAGCTGGTCGAGCTTGTCGATGATGGCGCCCACCGAGCGGTCGGTTTCCTCGATCATCGCAGCATAGACCGGGTTGTTGTGGCCTTGCAGATCCTTTCCGGCCTTTTTCATCGCAGCGATCTTACGTTCATACTTGGCGACCACATCCTTCGGAGCATCGAGAGTAGCTCCGTCGTCGTTTTTAATTTCGTCGTGTGGCAAGTAGGTGGAGAAGTAGAGGAAGAAGCGTTCTTTCTTGTGGCGTTCAAGGAACTCAACACCTGCCTTACGGATAATTGGGGGAAGGTAAGTGCCGTCTGGCACGTCTTTCGGCAGAAATGGCAGCTTGAAGGGAGCGAAGTAATTGATCGGCATGCCCAGATAACCCCCTAGCGTGCCGTGCTGGAATCCGTTCGATGGCACCGCACCCTGGATGTGCCACTTTCCGACGGAGCCGTTGGTAATGCCGGCAGCCGTGAGGACAGTACCAATCGTCGGATAGTCTTTAGGTAGGAACTGGTTGTTCTTTTCCGGGATCACCTTCCACTCCGTCTTTTTACCCCGGTTTTTCACCACGGTGTAAACGCCGTGTCGCGACGGCTGGGAACCGGTCAGCATGCAGGCACGAGCGGGAGTACAGAGAGATCCCGCTGCATAGGCATGGGTAAAAAGCGTACCGCTCTTCGCCAGGGCATCGATGTGCGGTGTTTCATAGACCGGACTCCCCATACAGGCGAGATCACGCCAGCCGAGGTCATCGACATGGATGATGACCTGTCTCTTATACAC
>JARFPV010000196.1 GCA_029288115.1 Akkermansiaceae bacterium
CTATTGATGACGTCAAACTCCAGGTGCTCGAAGTCACCGAGCACCTTTATAAAATCGGCCAGGGAAAAGGCCGCGGCGCAGGCTTCTCAGCAGGCACCACACGCGGCAAAGTCCGCTTCATTCGTTTGAAGTATGATGGTGGCGACTGGCAACAGGACATGAACCGTGGCGCTGACCTGAATCTGCTTACCGAGTATGGCATCCGAACAGGCCACCCGGTCAGTGATCGTCCCGAACCCATGGAGATCGGTCGATTAAAAAGTTTCCCGCCACGAAAAAGCCCGCCCATGGTCTACATGACCGGCCAGCAGAAAATCAACCTGAGCTCCAAAGAGATCAAAATCATGCGCAGCTACTTGTTAGAACACCATGGTATGCTCTTCGGCGACAATGGAGGCAGTTCAGGCTGGGAAGGTCAGTTTGTTTCGATGATGAAAAAAGTCCTCCCCAGAGTTGAACCTATCTCCGTTTATCTCGACCACACCATTCACCGCATCCCCTACCCACTGCCCCGATTACCCATCGTCGCCCCACACGGCCGTTCCAACGCTTTGGGTTGGGTTGTTGACGGTCGACTCGTCGCCTACTATCATCCCGGCGATATCGGCGATGCTTGGGCCGACGGCCATTCCGGCGTCCCGCGCGAAGTCTGGGAGTCCAGCTACCAACTTGGTGTGAACATCATCTACTACGCCCACGCCGAATACAACAAGTGGCTCGAACGCACCAAAAAATAACAAAGTAGGACAAGTTTCCAACTTGTCGATAACCCAAGCCAGCCAACCAAAGCTCCCAACTCACCCCAAAAAACAATTCTGAAAAATTCTGTTAATTCTGTCTAAAAAAACATGCCCGCCCACCTCATCACCCTGTTGCTCGTCCTCGCCCTTGGCACTTTTGCTAACGGCGCGCTAACCACCTTGCAGCAAATCGACATCAACACGTTCAAGCAGATGCGCGAGGTCGAACGCTACCAGATCAAGATCGCGGAAAAACACTTCCTCGGCGGCAAGTATAAGATCGCGCTCGCCGAGTATGAAAAGTTTTTGACCCTCTATAAAAACAGCCCCGGCTGCCCCTACGCCCAACTGATGTGGAGCCACACGATGATGAAGTTGAAAAAGCCGAAGACCGCACTGCGCGACGGTTTTCAATCCGTCATCGATTACTGGCCCAAATCCAACGAAGCCACCATCGCCGCCTACTGCATGGGCTCTGCCTACCGCACCATGGGCGAGGTCAAGGACGCCCAGAAATCCTTCCGTTTCCTGATCAAGGAATACCCCGACCACGAGATCGCCATCCGCGCCCGTCAGGACCTGCTGCACTACGCCCGACTCCACCAGGACATGGACGAGCGACTCCGCATCCTCAACGAACTCACTTTCAAGGTCAAACGCACCAAAACCTCCACGGAAGCCTGCATCAAAGCAACCCACGAACTCGCCGAGATCCACTGCTTCGCTCAAAAACTCGACGAAGGGAAAAAAGCGCTCGCCACCACCTACACCGGCCCCGCCCTCTTCGACCAAGTCTACAAACTCTCGATCAGAACCGTCCACCACCTACTCAAAGAGCCATCGACCAAACCCGCAGCAGTCAAACTCGGTGACCAGCTCATCACAACACTCAGAGCCGAAACCACCGTCCGACCAAAACTCGCCACCAGTTTCCTCTACCAAGTCGCCGACCTGCACGGCACCCTGGGCCGCCCGAGCGAAACGATGAAGGTCTACCAGGAAATCGGCAAACAATTCGGCCTCAACGACGGACTCCGCACCCGTATGGCAAGCTGGTACCTCGCGCGCAAACAACGCGACGAAGCACGACGCATCTACAGCGAGTTCGATGACCAGGTCGCTGGCTTAAAAAACATCGCCAACATGTTCCTCGAGGAAGGCAAAATCAAAGAGGCCATCGAAACCTACCGCCAGCTGATCGACATCGATGGCGACAACGCAGGCGATCACCTGTGGTCGATCGCAGGGTGCTACGAAAAACAATCCGACTGGAAAAAAGCCATCGCCTGCTACCGCCAGGTCGACCGCTTTCCGTCCGATTACTTCGCCATCGCCAAATGCCACCGCCGTCTCGGCGAACAAAAGGAAGCCATCGTGCTCTACAACCAAATCAAAATTGCCGAAAAATCAGCCCCCGAGGCAACTCTTCAAATTGGATTCACCTACGAGGAAGCCAAGGAAAAGGAAAAAGCCATCCGCACCTTCCAGCTCACCTGCAAACGCTACCCAAAATCAGGCCAAGCCAGCCGAGCCCACTCGCACTTGCAGAATAAGTATAACATCAACGTGACGCTTGGAGGGACGGAGGAGGAGTAGGGAGTTATTTTCTATCGCCCGTGCTACCCGAGATTATTATTTTTGATGTCGGTTTCTCTATACGATCAAGCTCCGATAGCTTCAAGCTGGCACTAACGATATATGGCTTCTGCCCCTTGTCCCAATGCCCGTAAGTAGTGACGACAAATGTTCCATTGGGTAGAATTTCCACTCCTGGGTAGGTGGTGTCATATCCCTTTTTGTTATCGAGTAAGCGGACGACATATTGCCCCAGACGATTCTTCACGATATCGTCATACGTTCCAATCCAAGCGGCGCAATCCCCTTCTGTCGGCCACTTTGCGGCATCGTCCCTTCTCTGAAAATCAGTTCTACGTGAGGTGTATGACCGGAAGACAATGAACAACCTGCCATCCTGACTGTATTTGGCGGTGTGCCTATCTCCTGTTAATGTCCTCGGTAGTTCTCGTGGCTCCGACCACGTTTTTCCCTCATCGTTCGAGAAAATGACGTGAGAGTTCTTGCGGCGCGCATTCTCGCGTAGGAGCACTGCTAGCTGTTTGCCGTCGGGCGACCTGACAATACCCGGCTCACAAAGATGCACATCGGTCGATTGATAGAGAGCCTCTGGCTGACTCCATGTCAGTCCGCCATCTTTGGTGAGTGTTTTATAGAGAGTGAACACAACGGGGTTTTGCCGCTTACCTTCATTCTTAAAAAACCGACCATCATCATGGAACATGCACATATAGTGGCCTTTGCCTGTCTTCAACCCAACGTGACAGCCCATGACGACGATACCACCCCAGTCGCCTACCTTCTCGAGCTCACCCCACGTTTTCCCATCATCCTCACTCACAGCACGTCGTGCAGGATACAAACCGGAGAACATGATAATACGTTTTTTACCATCGGCACCAGTCATGCGGTGGAGAGTGGGCACCTCACGTGATGTCGCCCAGGTCTTGGGAGTGGGCAATCGGTCGCTCCAAGTTTTACCACCGTCCGTGCTGCGTTTGTAAACAATGGCTCCCCTGCCATGTCCCTTGGGATACACAGCAAGGATGGTCTTGTTATCATCCAACAAGCACGTGGAAACATGTCCCAGATACCGACCCTTTTCCCGATCCACAACAACCTGCCGGCTCTTATCACTCGCTAAATCAATAAACGGGATTTCGGCGGCATGTGTGGAAGCCGTCAGCCACATCAAGTTGATGAGCACTGGTTGCAGTTTCATAGCTAGTATCTACGAGCTCTCGCCACAGAGAATTTCAATCTTCACAGTGCGGATGGCAGGGACATTTCACGTTCCCCGATACAGTCAGTGGCTTGTAATAGAATGCTTATAACTTATCGCTTATTCCTTCCCGTCCAGCTTCTTAATCCTAATCTTCCGATACTGTAGCTCCGCGAACTCCGCCTGCAGCCCGATGCGCCCTGAGCTGAGGGGCTTGTATACATCCCCGTCCTTGCGCTGGAAGTTTTGCATCTCAAGGACAACCTCACCATTGAGAATGAAAGTCGCCTTCTTGGCTCCCTCGACCCGGATTTCCATGTCGTTCCATTCGCCGTGCGGTTTTTCCTTACCGCCTTTCACCAGGCAGGAATCAAATTTTTTCTCCGATCCCACCCAGACCAAAGGCGCCTTGGCATCGTAAAACCTTTTCAGCTTGGACACCTGGACGCGCATCGGCTTGCCGACGACCCAGAGGTCTCCGCTGTGGAAGCGATTCCCCTTCGTCTTGTCACTCGGACTCGCCCCGATTTGCATTTCCAGGCAGTCGGGCCAGACCTTCTTGGGGTCGCCACTGATGTGGAAAAGCAGCCCAGCATCGCGATCCCAATCGATGCGTGGAGCAAATCGCTTGTCACCCCATCGGTACTGCATGCGTAGCACAAAGTGACTGAACTCCTGCTCGGTGTAGAGGCAGTCGATGTCCTGCTCCGTTCCCGCTTTTTCCTTGGCATAAACATGGATCGCCTCGTCCTTGGTATTGACCGTAAAAACACCATGCGGTGCACCTCCCGCCTTCTTCGCTGAGTGCCACCCTTTCAGTGTCTTACCATCGAAGAGCGGCACGAAACCTTCCTCCGCATTGATAGAGGCAAGGCTAAAAAGAAACAGCAGAGTAAGTAGTTTAAGGGGCATTGAGTTCAAGTTCAGCAGTTAACGAGAGGATTAAACCCTAAAGAGGACCCGACAACCCCACAACTCAAAAGCGCATTCGCTTCACGGGTTTAAAGAGGGGCGACAATCTCACATCGTGACCCCGACTAAGTCGACGGCTGTCGCCCGGCCAGGCATATGTGGTGGACAAGAGTGTCCACCCTCCTTAGGCAACTGAAAGCTTATCACTTATAACTTATCCCCCCCACGCTCCCGCGAGGGAACCTCATGATACTCCAGTGCCCATTCACGCATGAACCGAACTCGATCCGGAACGATGCGATAGAGAATAAATTCAGGATTTTGAGG
>JARFPV010000382.1 GCA_029288115.1 Akkermansiaceae bacterium
ACTGAAAATCGTCCAAAATACCAGAAACATGATAGCCGCAAAAATGAACCACCCACCGATGGGATGAAGCACGGCCTGATCAATTTTGTCACTGAGAGTCAGCCCACTCGCGTCGAGCCGCTTGGCTGTTAATTTGCAAACTGCCTGCACGCGTTGGGTGCGCGACTGAGAAATATCCTCCTCTGGCGATGTCCCGGAACGTATGCATTCCGCTGCCACCTCCATCGCTGCCTGCCTCATGCCGTGATCAATTCCCGGTTGCGCTTCGGTACGGTATTCCGCATCGGCAAGCAGATGAATTGCGTGCGCGGTCGAATTTTCCGCGTCATTTGCCTGAAGCTGCTTGGTCAGATGCTCAATGGCGTTTTCCGTCGCTTTCCCGGCATGCCAAATTCTTTCCGCCGGATGAGGGAAAGGATGACGAATCGCGTGTTTGAGATCGACCACACCCTTGCCTTTATTCGCTTGGCAGGGAATGACTGGCAGCCCCAATTCTTCGGACAACAGCTCGACGTTGATGCGGATGCCCTGGGATTCGGCAAGATCAACCTTGTTGAGCGCCACAACAACGGGCAAACCCAGGTCAACTACCTGCAGCAGCAGGTAAAGATGGCGCTCAAGGTTTGAGGCATCCACCACACAAACCACAGCAGAAGGGCGTTCACTCCCTTCCTGATCTCCTAACAAGACATCGCGAGTAATGCGCTCATCTTCAGCTCGAGGACTCAGGGAGTAGCAACCCGGAAGATCTAACAGTTCATACTTATTTCCGTGCGGAGTGCGTAGAACACCGGAAACACGAGAGACCGTAACACCAGGGTAGTTACCTGTCTTTTGATTCGCTCCGGTCAGCGCATTAAATAACGTCGTCTTTCCGCTGTTAGGGTTGCCGACAAGTGCGATGGTTTCCATTTCTGTGTCAGTAGCTGGTTTAAATTACTAGGCAAAAAACTGCCTCTAGACCATTTCCACAAGCACCTGATCACCGAGTTTTTTACTCAGGGCGAGACGCGTGCCACATACTGAACAAATCATGTTACGACCGTCAGACAGCTTACTAATTTCCAAATCCTCACAAAATCCTATCTCACGCAGACGCTGGCATGATCCACCATCAAGCTGGCGGATACGCAGCTGGCAGCCTGCACTAGCCTTGCTCAAGGTCATGGCGCTGTCGGCTTTGATATCTCCTGCGAGATCGGTGGCGAGGTCTGCAATCATCTTCACGGCAAAAGAAAGCGCAATTGAGACGCGTTTGCAATAAGAAAGTGGCTATACATGGGAAAATGTTTGGTGAATCGACAAAACAAGCTTTTGGCGATGTGAGTAATACACGGATTCACCTTTTCTTTTTTCAAACAATCACCCACGTTTTCCCGCCTCGGAAACCATGACCTCGATCAAAGCCAAAGTTCAATTCGACGAAGCATCCCATCTTGGAGCGTTTCGTCTACACATGTGGCATCGCTACAGGATTTGGCTGATGATCCGGACATTCCTGAGCATCGCCTTGATGCTGGCAGGGATCATCCTACTCATAACCCAGGGACCGAACCCGATGCCTGTGCTGATGCTAATGATCGGTACCTTTGCCCTGCTACGCCCGCTCATCTGGAAAATCATGCACGGCCGCAATCTTCGCCAACTTCCCGGATACGGCCAGAGCGTGATCTACACATTCACCCCCGAGAGCATGTCAATCCACGGCGAAGACCGCCAGGGAGAGGTCAAGTGGAGCGGACTCTATGAGTCGGTTTCCACCAAAAAAGGCTTACTGCTCTATCACGGGAAAAAATCCTACACCTGGCTACCCAGAGAATCGTTTGACTCGGCAGAGGACATGAAAGCAGTCGCCGAGTGGTCAGGTGCGAAATAATCTTAACTTCTGCGTTTCGCCTTCAGCTTGCGTGAGTAGACATGCAGCGGGTGCTCGATCCAGCGGTGGAATAGACCAGCGATGAAGACGGAAAAGGCGGTGGCGAGAACCATAGCAGGAACTTGATATGGCCAAGTAGACGGGAGATGTCTCAAATGAAACATCACCGCTCCGCCGAAGGTGATGTGAAGCAAGAAAAACGAGTAAGACAGTTTGCCCAAATAATCAATTTTCAGTCTCTTCACCCATGATTCGCTGAGCTGCGGCAGGTAGGCCACCGCTACTGCCGTGCCTAGCGCCGTCCATGCACCAAATCCACTCACCATCTCGCGGTGTGAGAGAAAGGCCACAACCAATAGAGGCACAAAAACCCAGTCAGGCAGTTTTTTATGTAGCTTGAGAAATACAGCCATTCCCATCGCATACAATGCCATATAAGTGAGTATCGTAGGTCCTTTCTCCACGCTCAAAGGTGCCAGTGACCATGCCGCCGCCACCAACACGCCTATCACGAGTTTTTTGTGATTCAGCAACGGAAAGAACAACAGAATCGCAATGACAAACTGCGCCTCCACTCCCAGCGTCCAGAAAACGGCTACATACCAGCTTTCACCGACAAAATCCGCGTAAAGAAAGTAGTTCGCCAACGTGCGCGACCAGGTGATAGCGTCCAGTTTCTGGCTGTATCCAAACAGAAAGTTCCCGCCTGCATAAAATAAAATCTCGATCAGGGCGATCACAGCAAAAGCCGGGTATAGCCTAACAAACCGGCTCAGCAAAAACTTTCCTGAGTCTTGGTAACTAAACCTGGACCACACCAACACCAGGGGAGTGATATACCCCGAAATACAGAAAAAAACCTTCACTCCAAGGTAGCCGAGGTCAAACCCCTGGCTGATTAAGCTGCCGTCGCGCCAGTTGAAATGGAATAGGGCAACACCCAACGCCGCCAACACCCTAAGGGCGTCAAGGTTGGAGAGTCGGGTTTTTTCCTGTGCCATGGATCGATCAGTGGAAGTCTGCAATTTCCCCAAGAGGTTTTTTCGTGATATCCGGCACCTCACAGCCGTCGGCAGGATAACCTACTACCAGCAAGAGGAATGGTTTCTCGGTGGCAGGACGGTTGAGGATTTCATTTAAAAAACGCATTGGGCTTGGAGTATGGGTCAGGGTTGCCAGCCCAGCGTGATGCAATGCCGCGATCAGAAACCCAGCGGCGATACCCACCGATTCCTTGGGGTAGTATGTCTTGGTCTCACCACCACGGTGATCGAGAGTTTTTGACTTCTGAAAAATAGCGATAAGCACCGGAGCGGATTCGAGGAATGGCTTTTCGGCATCGGTTCCGAGATGGTCGAGCACATCCAACCAGTCATCAGGGGCACGTCCACCGTAGAACTCCTTCTCCTCCTCCTCAGCCGCCACGCGGATTTTTTGTTTCACCTCCTGATCCCTAACAACGGAAAAATGCCATGGCTGCAGGTTGGCTCCGTTCGG
>JARFPV010000260.1 GCA_029288115.1 Akkermansiaceae bacterium
TCCGCATTCAGTTCCTCGACCACAGCAAGCACGTCCTCCTGGGTGGCATCCACAGGCAGCTCGATCTTACGGGAATGCAGCCCAAGCTCGGCACACTTGCGAACCTTGGAGCCAACGTAAACCTTGGACGCAGGATCCTCACCAACAAGAACCACAGCAAGTCCCGGAATCACACCCTGACTTTTCAGGCTCTCGATTTGTTGCCCGCACTCAGCTAACACTTTTTCGGCTACTGCCTTACCATCGATTATTTTACTCATAAATTTCTTTAGTTGTTAGGAATATCTTCAAGCCCCTCCCTGAGCGCATCCTCGACTTTCTTTCGATAAGTTTCAAAATCATTTTCGTCTATTTTCGAGGGCACATGAATTGCATCGCCAACACTGACAACCACTCTGCTAAACGGTTTGGGAATATGAAACCTGTCCCAACTTTTCAATCGCCAGCTTGATGAGTGTTGGAACCGGACCGGAATTACCGGAGCGCCGGACGACTGCGCAAGCTTCACCACTCCGGGCTGTAATTGATACCTCGGACCACGTGGACCGTCGGGGGTGACAAACAGCTGTTCCCCTGCCTTGAGCGCCTTTTTGAGAGCAATCATTGCCGCTACCCCGCGACGCGAACTGGAGCCCCGCACGGTTTTAACCCCGAAGCTTGAGATCATGGATTCGATGACGGCCCCATCACGGCTGGCGCTGGCAAGGGCACTGGCCGGAGCGGTACCGCTGAAACGTTTTTTGGTCAAAGGCGCGCAGAACAGACAGTTATGCCAGAAGATCCAAATCACCGGGACACCTGGTTTTGCCATTGCTTTTTGCCCCGTAGGATCCCGCAGTTCATACCGCAGGGTGAGCCCCACCACACGCATCAGAAAGGCAACCGTTTTTCCGGCCAACCATTGCCTCCATGTTCCTCTTATTTCTGACCGATCACTCATCGTCATGGAAATTAGATGAACCCTGGAGTGTGAAGCGTATCCACAAGATACTGCTGACTAGCTAATAATTGTTGATAGAAACGGTGGTTCTCAGGAATCGGCTCGCAAAGCGATGTCTCATCCGGCTGAACAGCGTATGCGACGAGTTCTTCGTAGGTCAAATCCTCACCGCTGTGTCTGAAAAAACAAACCGTTGCCTGAAGTGCCGCGCCAAGTGCAGCACCTTCGTTGGTCTTCAACGCCACCACTGGAATACCGGTGACATCGGCGATCATTTGCCTCCATAGGGCACTATTCGCACCACCGCCCGTGATCCGGATTTGCTCAGGCTCCAGCCCTAGTTCAGTCAGGCGCATCATGCCGTAGCCTAATGACATACTTACCCCTTCGATAGCGGCGCGCATAACGTGCGCAGGAGTAAAATTCTCAGTCGTGATACCGTGAAGGATGCCGCACCCGTCGGGCAGGCTCGGGGTGCGCTCCCCTTGAAAATAAGGCAACATGGAAAGCCCGTCCGAACCAACCGGAACCGACGCTGCCTCGTTCTCCATCTGCTCGTGATCCCAGCCGTATTGCTTGCGCACGGCTTCGGTCACAGTGGTCGCGTTCATGGTGCAAACCAGAGGGAGCCACTTGTCTGTGGAATCACAGAACGCAGCGACCTCGCCCTGCGGGTCAATGATCGGTTTTTCCGTTGCGGCAAATACCGTCCCGCTGGTTCCAATTGACATGGTCACTCTACCGCCACCTATATTTCCAGTCCCGATGGCACCCATCATGTTGTCTCCACCTCCAGCACTGATAAGCACCTGGTGGCCAAGCCCCCAAGCATCGGCAAGCTCAGGACGAATCGGACCTAACATGTCCATTGACGATCCAATGGGAGGAAGTGCGTGATGCAGTCCCTCGTCAATATAATCAATTATTTCACGACACCACTGACGTTTTCTAACATCAAAGAATCCGGTGCCCGAGGCATCCCCGGGTTCCATGCGTTTTACCCCTGTCAGCCAGTAGTTAATGAAGTCATGCGGCAACAGGACAGTAGCAATACGCTGAAAATTCTGCGGTTCGTTTTGTTTCAGCCAGAGGATTTTTGGTGCGGTGTATCCAGGTTGGATGGGATTTCCTGCCAGCTCGATCAATCCGGGATTCCCCCCGAATGCGCGTGCTATCTCATCGCACTGCTCGGTCGTGGAGGTATCGCACCACAATTTGGCTGGGCGAATGATGTTGTTTTCAGAATCGAGGACTACAAGCCCGTGCTGCTGACCGCTGACACCAATAGCGGAGATGCGTGCGGTTTTTTCCGCACCAATCTCACGCAGGCATTCACGCACGGTAAAATCGACCGCCTTGATCCAGAGAGCCGGGTCCTGTTCACGATGTCCTTCGGGAAGCCCCTCGATCATGCCGTAGGGCTGGGACGACTCGGCGATAACGGTGGCTTTTTCCAAGTCAAACACCAGGGTCTTGGTGCTTTGGGTGCCAGTGTCTATTCCGAGAACGTACATCGATAAAAAACCGCACCATTGAGGGCGTTGTTATTTATTGTCACGGCTAGCCCATTTGACAAGCCCCCGTATAGGATTTCTGAGTTACAAAATACCTAGAATCTTGGCACAAGCGAGAGCACAGATGGCAAAAAGCGCTAACCCAGCAGCGGCACCAACAACCTTGTCCTTGCCCAGCGCGCGTGGTCGATCCACCTCGGAAGATGGTGGAAATACCAGAGCCGCATATGCCATACCAGCGAGCAAACCGCCCGCATGGGCTGCGTTATCGATAAAGCTCATGCCTAACAATCCCATAACACCCATCAGAACAACACCTGCAAGCAAACGCCGGCGCGCGGGGCGCGGAACCAACTTCCGGTGCAAGCCCTCGAACACGAGCATGAAACCCAACAAACCCATCAGACCACCAGAGGCACCGACAGCGGGATCGTTTGGCAACAACCTTGCACTGGCAACTCCCCCGATCCACATCGCTGAGACAAATACGATCAACAGGTGCGGCCAACGGGCAAGAGCCTCGGTGCGTCTTCCCAGATAAAGGATACCCGCCGCATTCATCAGAAAATGAATTGGGTTTCCATGCAGCACACCACCAGTAAGAACACGCCACCAGGCGTAGGCATCATGGAGGTTTGGAAAATTCGCACCTTCTCTCTTCAACTGCCCCGCCTCTTGAATGGATGTGGAGATCCCGCTACTGCCTCGGTCAATGTATAGCTGCACAAGTCCGACCACGCATAAGCATCCTAACAAAAACCATGTCACTGGTATCGGCCGGCGACCCAGCCATGCATCAAACCGTGCATCGGGAATCTCATCCGCCATACTGGATGCGTCTGACCTCGCGAGATGCCTTCGCGTTTTCCACCCTTCATACAGAGGCAGTAATCCGAAAATGAGCAGCAGCAGCGCAGCCAGCCCGGTCAACTGGTGGGAGTAGAGGGCCTCAATTTTTTTACCCCCGTTATTCCACGCTGCCCAAAGCGTCCAAGCAAGTGCAGCGCCAAACACCAGTCCCATACGCACACCGTCGCTGATATCACGCTCGGCAAATTTTTTCCGTCTACCACGTAGCACCTTGTACAGCGCCGGCACCTCTTCGGGCACCTGCATGCGATCAGCATCCGGCGTCCAAACAAGATCCACTCCCTCGCGTGATTTGCCGATCTTTTCGGCAAGATCATCCACCGATGAAGCTGTCTGAGGAACGCCCTTCTGATCAATGAATCCGAAATCGGAGTCGGACGCATCAGAGGGCTTGACCGGCAAGGCATCGGACCGCGCCCAGACCGGTTGACTCTCAGCTAACTGAGTCGGTTCCCCTGAGCTGGATGATCCGCTCACGGGTTAACTACTGGTCGCCGCCAGCGGCTGGAGCATCTTTAGGCTCTTCATTTTCCGGCTCCCCTCCGCCACCTTCCGCGGGGGCAGGTGTGTCGGGTGTTTCTGGAACTTCAGGCTCAGTGGGTTTTCCCGCTGGTTTTTCAGGAACCTCGGGCACATTGACCTCGGGCTTCTTGCCGTTGAGGCTATCACTTGCAGGTGTTTCAGTTTCTTCCTGCTTCTCTTTCTCGCTCTCAGCCATGCTCGGATCGCTGGCCTGTTGTTTACCAATCAGGATCGCAAGTATCAGGGTAACGACAAAAAACAGTGTTCCCAGATAAACCGTGCCTTTCTGAAGCACGTTGGTTGTCTGGGCTCCGAACGCCTGGTCGGTGAGGCCGCCACCAAAGGCAGCACCGAGCCCCTCTTGCTTGGGACGCTGCATCAGCACAACGAGAGCAAGCAAAATGCAGACGATCACGTGGATCACCAGAAGGAGATTGATGGAAATATTAAGCCAGTCGGCAGCTAAGATCGGTGTCATGGGCGCGGGAATATGGTGAAGTGATTGACGCTTGTAAAGACGCGAATTGCGTGTTTTGCGGTTCTTTTCCTGTCATTAAAATCAGCTCGCACGGCGAATGATCTCGTTTTTTTCGTTACAGACGATCTTTTTCGGCAGGATAGGATTCTCTGAAATGGCAAATGCCATGATGGTAATACGTTCGCCCGCCTTGATCACGTGGGCGGCGCCGCCATTCATGATGATCTTGCCTGTACCCGGCTCGCCTGCCTGGGCATAGGTTTCCAGTCGGCCACCCTTGGAGGCAGATGTGACCAACACACGTTCACCCTCCCAGAGACCAGCGGCCTCCATGAGGTCAGATGGGATTTCGATACTACCTTCATATTCCACATCCGCCACCGTGACACAAGCGCGGTGGATTTTCGATTTCAAGAGCACGTGCTGCATGGGCGCAAACAAGCGG
>JARFPV010000298.1 GCA_029288115.1 Akkermansiaceae bacterium
CGGTTGGCGATCAGTAAGGCATCATCGGTCTGCACAACGATGAGGTCATCGACACCTAACAGGGCGACTTTACTCCCCTTGCGCGCGTTGAAGATGATGTTGTTCTCGGAATCAATTTCGGCGAGATTTGTGTTGGTGCAATTGTTGTCACCTTGCTGGTCGAGGTACTTCGCAACGGAGATCCATGAGCCGACGTCATCCCAATCAAAGGTCGCCTCGATGTTGAGAACGCGGCTGGCGTTTTCCATCAGGGCGTAATCGATGGAGATGGGTGTGAGGTTAGGGAATTTCTCACCCACAGCGGCCTTCACATCATCCGACTCGCGGATCTCCGAGATGAAGTCGGCAAGCTCCGGGGTGTGTGCGGCAAGCTCTGCGGTAACGGTGGCAACCGACCAGATAAACATCCCGGCATTCCAGGCGAAGTTCCCCTGATCAAGGAACGTTTGTGCGAGTTCGGGTGCTGGTTTTTCGCGGAAGCGGTCAACCTCGTGCGGGTGGTGCGTCAGCGTGGTGTCCAGCTTGGCAGGGCCACCACGTTCGATGTAGCCAAATGATGGGCACGGCCAGGTGGGTTTGATGCCAACGGTGACGAGTGCCTCGTTTTCAGCTGCCACTGTCATGGCGTCTCGCATGACCGACTGGTAAGCATCAGTGTCGTTGATCAGTTGATCAGATGGCAGCACCATCATCGTGGCGTTCGGGTTGCGTGCAGCAACAAGTGCCACACCAAGTGCCACGGCCGGTGCGGTATCGCGCTTGGCGGGCTCGGCAAATATATTTTCTGGCGGCAATTCCGATGCCACCTCGCGCACCGCCTGCTCCTGAAGTGCGTTGGTGAGAATCAGAATATTTTCGCGCGGAACCAGACCATCTAACCGGGCAATCGTCTGATTGAGCAACGTGGTGTCGCCGAAGAGATTGAGTAGCTGTTTGGGTCGGGCATTTCGTGATAGCGGCCAGAAGCGTGTGCCGCTACCGCCGGCGAGGATGAGAGCGTAATGATTGGTGTCTGGTTGGGACATGCGCGGAGCATGGTGCGGGAGCCACTGTATGAAAAGCAGGAAGCGTGAAAAAACTCACCTGATTTCCTCTTTGCATTATGAGCCATGAGAGGCTAACGTATGGACATGTCACAGGATTACTCGGACAAATCATGGATCGAAACCAGCGCATCATTCGCCCCAGCAATGTTTGGAGCGGCTGCGGGTGTGTTTCTTGGTGACTTGATGCACCGCGATACCCGTCGCCCCGTGGCCTTTACTCTTGCAGCTCTGGCAGTTGCCGCGCTTGCGCCCACCGTGGTGGAAACCGTCGCCGATAAAGTGAACGGCCCAACAAGTCGCCGCGGTAGCCGTAGAACATTACGCAACATCCGGGATGCCGGCATTGGTGCTGACGAGTTTGCCGACCTCGAAGACGAGATTGGCGAGCATATGTTTGTGGGATAAGGAAGGCCACATGACTCGCGCCCTGATCACAGGCTCCACCGGCAGGCTCGGTGGAGTTTTTTTGTCCCAGTGGGAGAATGATGCACGTTTCGCAGTCGATACCCTGACACGCGCGGACGCCGATTTCCGCGATCCTGATCAGCTCGAAAAAGCTCTGAAGAAACGCGATTATGATGTGCTGATCAATCCAGCCGCGATGTCAGGGCTTGAGGAATGCCTCGATCACCCGGACGAGGCGCAGGCGATCAATGTGTTGGCACCTCAGGTTATGGCGGAGGTTTGTCGTGAGAAGGGAGCTCGGTTTGTGCATTTCAGTACCGACTACGTTTTTGCAGGTCATACTCCCGGAAAAAAATCCGAGACCAACACACCAGCGCCGGTGAATATCTACGGCAAAACCAAACTCGCCGGTGAGCAGGCTGTGATGACGGCCAATGCGGACGCCATCATCGCACGTGTATCGTGGCTGTTTGGCCCATGCCCGCCGGGGAGGTCATGCCACTTTGATCAAGTCCTCACCCGTGCCATGTCTGGTGAGCCACAGGAATACATTCACGATAAGTTTTCCATGCCGAGCTTCACGCCCGATGTAGTGCAATGGACAACTGGATTGCTCGAAAATGAATCGGCATCAGGAATCTATCACCTGTGCAATTCAGGCGACCCCGAAAGCTGGCACAGTTCGGCAGAGAAAGTCTGTGAGATTGCTCTGGAACTCGGAATCATCGACACGCTTACATCGCTTGCTGCCCTACCCATTTCAGACGCCCATTTTTTCAGGGAACCCCGACCCATTCACACCGCAATGCAAACCAATCGGCTTGAAAATGAAGGTATCGCTCAGCCCCGACACTGGTTAGAGACAGTGGCAGAATACGTGAAAATCCGTTGACCACTGGCATTAGCGGGTACAGACTGACATCGTTATGAAATCTCTAGCCCTCCTGACCTTTCCTATAGCTGCGTGTCTCAGTGTTGTTAGCTGTGACTCATTGAACCAGCCACTTGGCGACGGCGACTCAGCAAGTCCCCTCGACGCACCTGGCGGCACCATTGCCACATCAAGTGAAGATCCTTTCGGACCAGCATTCACCCCTGGAACCTTCCTCAAGACATTATCACCGAGCACATCGTTATTTAGTAGCTATCCCAAGTATGATGACCAACCGAGCAAGATACTACCCGACTACTCGGATGTGAAAGTCATTTCCGCATAAGACTCCTACGTCAAAGTGGAAGTGGTGGATACCGGTTAGGTTGGTTATGTCCCTGCTA
>JARFPV010000326.1 GCA_029288115.1 Akkermansiaceae bacterium
ATTTGACCCGTCTGTGACCAAGACAACGACCTTGCTTTTTGCCTCACGTTCGTTGAGTCGAGTAGCGGCGGCAGCGACGGCAGAGCCGATGGCGGTGCCTTGTTCCTTGACGAGGCCGGGGCGTAGCTCGCGTAACTGATCGGTCAGCCAATCGTGTTCCAAGGTAATGGGGCTGGTCACGTAGGGTCTTCCTGAGAAGGCAACGATTCCAATACGGTCGTTAGGCCGCTGCTTGATAAACGACTCGGCGGTGGATTTTGCGGCGGTGATTCGCTGAACTTTTCTACCATGGAGTTCGAAATCAACGATTTCCATCGAGTGTGAGATATCGATAGCGAGGATGATATCGATGCCGCTGGCCTTGCGCTCTTTGTATTCGTTCACCCACTGCGGGCGGGCGAGGGCGATGAACGCGAATAAAATAGCGAGAGCCATCACGGCGAACGACAGGGCGCCGGGATAGCGGTTTGGTCTGCGTCCTAGGCTGACGAGGATGGATAGGCTGGAGTAGGTGATGGACGACGGTGAACCCGATTTTCTCCACAGAAACATGAGCGGCACAAGTAGGAGCAATCCTAGAAGCCACCAAGGATGAGCAAGCGTCAGATGATGGAAGAGAGAGTTCAGGATGTGGGTGTCGGGTGTAGGGGGGCAGGATGCAGCTCAACGAGGGATAAAAGTTTGTCAGCCTCGTCGATTAGCGAGGCTGCGCTGGCGTTGGCGGTATCGGAGTCGTCTTGCGGCTCGTATTTGAGTTCAGAGAGCCGTTGAAGGTGGTCGGTGATTGGTTGACGTGTGTCCGGGTGAAGTTTTTCCAACGCCCTGGGTCTGAGGGTGAATTCCTCATTGGTCTCGAAGAGTGCCGGATCTTCAAAGGCAGTTTCGAGGTACTGCCGGACAATGATTGAAATCCGGGTGGCGATTGTTTCCGGAGTTAGGTTGTCTGACTGTTTTTTTAGTTCGGTAAGTTTTGCCCGTGCCTTTTCCAATAGAGATTGGCGTTTTCTTGCGGGTGTGCCTTTCCTGACAAAAAACCAGGTGGCGAGGATGATTAGAATGATGCCAGTTGCAACGAGCATCCAGATCCACCATGGAGTGGCAGGTTCTGGAATGAAGCCGGTGGGCTCGGTGATGTCGCGAATATCTGGCAAATCAACTGGTCGTTAACTATTTCGTCGGCGGGTGCGTGCGCGGAACAGGCGATGGAGCGGTGGCAAGTAATCACCCGTCGTTGTGAGTTTGAGGTGATCGATGCCCTGTTTTTTAAACAGGCGAGTGATGCCTTCTTCATGTCGCCGGGTCAGTTTGTCAAAGCCCATGCGGAGATGGCTGTTGTTCGTGTTGACGGTGGTCTGCCACCCTGTTTCGGGGTCGTTGAGGGTTACTGTGCCGATGCGTGGTAGTTTTTGTTCGGCTGGATCGGTGACACGAAGCGCAATGGTATCGTGCTTACTTGCCAGTGCACCGAGTGGTCGGTGCAAGTCATGGGCAAAAAAGTCGGAGATCATGAACACGAGTGCCTTCCTTTTGACGGTGTGGAGAAGAAAATCGCAGGCAGCAGGAATGGATGTGCGGGGGTCATCCGGTTCGGCAGCGAGAATTTCCCGAATGATACGCAGGACGTTTTTGTTGCCCTTGGCAGGAGGTAGGT
>JARFPV010000330.1 GCA_029288115.1 Akkermansiaceae bacterium
GTGCCCGAGCTGGATTACAATCTGGATAAAATCGGTGAGCGACTGCGAGGCCAACTGGAGGACGGCAGGAATTTCCTTATCGCCATCGTAGCGGAGGGCACGGGGATGAGCGACTACATCACGCGCTGGGTGGGTGACAACTTGAAAATGGACGCCCGCTTAACGATTCTTGGGCACATTCAGCGTGGTGGATCACCCACGGTGAGGGATCGCCTGATGGCATTCAAGTTTGCAGTTGCAGCGGTGGAATCACTCCATCGTGGAGAGACGTGCAACATCATGGTTTATCGCTCGGGTGACTTCGGCACGCTTCCTATTTACAAGGTAACGGACACTGCGCACAGCGTGGACCCTTCGCTGATTGCACTTTGCAAACCGCTGTGCAGATAGGACAGCTTGCAAAGCTGTCTACAGGCTGAGTGAGTTGACTCTGCACGAAATGATCAACCCAAGGGTAGCCGACAGCTTGCAATGCTGTCCTACTGTGGCGCGAAGCACCTAGGTTAGAAACTAGTACTCACGCTCTAACAAGTAGCGCGCGATTTGCTCAAGGCGGCTGGCTTTTTTACCAAATACTTCGAGGGATTTCAGCGCCTTGCGTGTGAGGCGGGCGGCTTCTTTGCGAGAAGCCTCGAGCCCGAGAATGGCGGGGTAGGTTGACTTATCGACGGCTTCGTCTTTTCCAGCCGTCTTACCTAACACCTCGGTGGTCTGGGTAACATCGAGGATATCATCGATGACTTGAAAGGCGAGGCCGAGGTTGTAGCCGAAGGTTGTGAGCGCTTCCATCTTGCGCGAGGTGGCGTTCGCAGTCATGGCACCGAGACGCACGGATGTCGTCAGAAGAGCTGCGGTTTTAGCCTCATGGATACGAACGAGATCTTTTTTGGTGAGTTTTTTCCCCTCACCTTCCAAGTCCAATACCTGACCACCGATGAGTTTTTTACTGCCTCCGGTGATGGCGATTTCCTCGACGTATTCCTTCACGCCAAAGCGTTTGGTCGGCGGAGTCTGCGCAATCATCGTAAACACCTCGGTCAGCAATGCATCACCCGTCAGCACTGCCATGCCTTCCCCAAAAACCTTGTGCGACGTAGGCCTACCGCGGCGGAGATCATCGTCGTCCATACACGGCAGGTCATCGTGAACCAGGGAGTAAGTATGCATGACCTCGGTAGCACATGCTGGCGCCAGTGCGTCCTCCAGTTTTCCACCGCAGGCCTCGGCAGCAGCAAGACAGAGGATGGGGCGAAGTCTCTTGCCACCGGCAAAGACGCTGTATCGCATCGCCTTATGAATCGTAGCAGGGCGTGTGTTCTCACGCGGCAGGAAGCGGCCCAAGGCGGCATCGACTTCCTTTTGCTTCTGCTTGAGCCAGGGTTTGAGGTCGTCCATGACTATTCTAGATCAGTTCTGCGATCTGCACGGCATTGAGCGCTGCTCCCTTGCGGACTTGGTCGCCAACCACCCACAGGGCGAGGGCGTTGTTGAAGACCATATCCTTGCGGATGCGGCCTACCAAGCAGTCGTCCTTCTTTGTCGTGTCCAGGGGCACGGGATACGATGCATTCTCAGGGTCATCCTTCGCATTGATACCCGGATAATCTGAAAATACTGCACGCGCCTCGGCGACATCAACAGGGCGTTCGAACTTGGCAGTGATGCTGACCGAGTGTGACCGGTGCACCGGGACACGCACACAGGTGCAGGTGACCTTGAGTTCGGGGAGATCGAGAATTTTCCGGCTCTCATTGAGCATCTTCAGCTCTTCCTTGGTGTAGCCGTTGTCGGTGAAGGCATCGACGTGCGGGATGACATTGGAGGCAATCTGGTGCGGATAGACGTTTTTCATATCGTCGGTGACCTCGCCACCAGCACCGAGCACCTTGATTTGCTCGTCCAGCTCAATGATTCCTTGGGCTCCACTGCCGGAAACCGCTTGGTAACTCGATGCAATGACGCTGCGCAGGCCATAGAGTTTGTGCAGCGGGTAAAGCGCCATCAGAGTGATGATCGTCGTGCAATTGGGGTTCGCAATGATCCCCTTGGCAGGATTCTGAGCCGCAGCCGGGTTGATTTCGGGAACCACAAGCGGCACTTCGGGATCCATACGGAAAGCAGAGGAGTTATCGATGACAACAGCGCCCGCAGCTGCTGCGCTAGGTGCATATTCCAATGAAAGACCGCCGCCAGCACTGAATAGTGCGATGTCCACCCCCGCGAAGCTATCATGTGCCAATTCCTTAACCTTAATTAACTTTCCGCGGAAAGAGATCTCCTTGCCTGCCGATCGGGCAGACGCCAACAAAGTTAATTCACCGATAGGGAAATTACGTTCTTCCAAACAATCGAGCATTTCCTGCCCGACGGCTCCTGTAGCCCCCACTATTGCTAGATGTTTTCCTTCTGAAGTACTCATGACTGAGGCCCGACAATGGCTCGATCCGCAGGACTGTCAATGCCGTGATTTTAAGAAACTGTCATTCGTCCAGCTAAAAAATGATAGAAATTTGTGCTTTTTTTATTTTTCAGATCGCAAAGAATGTTTAATTGTAGTATAGTCTGTGCATGGCTACTACGAAAAGAACTCGTTTCTCTCGCCGCGTCCCGGATCACGTAACTGACGAAATCGTCAACGTACTGGGAGATGATGACAGCTTCTTCGGATTCAACGATCTGTTTGAGGCCGTTTACGCTAGGCTTAAGGAACGTAACGCCGTCAGTGGTGGAGAAGAAATGCTCCGCCTTCGCGCTTACGAAAAGCTCCAGAACCTCGTTACCCGAGGTATGATCGAAAAGGAAGGTAAGGAATACAAAGGACTAGCCAAGCTGTCCGAAGCTCATAGCGATTTCCTTGCTGCCCAAGAATCTGTCTAGCACCCCAAATCAACGCTCAGAGAGCGAAACATTGAATTTCGTGCTGGTTAATCCACCACGAACCGTTTTAAGAAACCCGCGGCGACCGAAAGGTTCCGCGGGTTTCTAATTGCCCGATTCATTTTTTCATTCAATCCACCATTCGAAAATGCAAGACTATCTCCCAGTTCTCATGCAAGCCGGTGTTGCGATCGGTTTCGCAGCGTCCATGCTCATCATGAGTGTGTTGCTTGGTAAAAAAGGGCGAAGCAACCCAACGAAGCAGAGTCCTTACGAGTGCGGCATGCTACCGGTAGGTGAGGGCTCACCCAGGTTCAGTGTGAAGTTCTTTGTGGTGGCGATGCTGTTTGTCCTCTTCGACATTGAAGTCGTGTTTCTCTATCCGTGGGCGGTGCAATTCAAGGATATGACCGCTGAAAGCATGATGCCGTTCTGGAGCATCTGCGGATTTGTTGGTGTGCTCGCTGTAGCATACGTCTATGCCCTGAAGAAGGGTGCGCTGAACTGGAAAGCCTGATCGTATGATCCACCACGTCGTTTTTTTCAAACTCAAGCCTGAGGTCGATGACCACAAGCTCGAGGAAATGATCCGCAGCACCCGCAGTATGCTGCTCAAGATTCCGGAAGTGCTCAGTGTGCGCTCAGGAAGAAATATCGATTCAACATCGGAGTGGCCGTTTTTCCTAACGGTCGAAGTAGAGACATTGGAGAAGCTGCGTATGTATGTGGAAGATCCGGTGCATCTCAAATATTTGGAAAAGGTGATCAAGCCTAACACAACAGCTCGATTCGCGCTCGATTTCCAGACCGATCCGTCTAAGGATCTCAAGTATTCGTAGTCCACTGCTTTGGCAAGGTGGCCAAACAGATTTTTCCCTTTGCAGGGAAAATCTATTCGGATATAGTTTATCTAAGGTTGTCAAATGCGTACTCACCATGCGCGCTGGCAATAAAACACCAAACTACGATCCACTATGAAAAAAACCACAACCATGATTGTGGCACTAACGCTTTGCGTTAGTGCCGTCGCACAGGCAGATGATAACGCAGCCAAACGCGCTAGCAGCCTGTATCAGCAGGGCATTATTGCCATGAACGAAGGCAAGTACGACATTGCCAAGATGAGCTTCCAAGAAGTGTTGCGCATCAATCCAAAGCACCTACCGGCTCGGAAGCAATTGCTTTTCATCTCATCGAATCGCAATGCGCTGGATATCAAGGATCGCAAAAATACACTACGCAAGGTCCTCATCCCGAAAGTGAACTTGGACAAAGCGACGGTGCGTGAGTCGCTCGACATGCTCGCCATACAAGTCGAACGGGAATCGAACAAAAAAGTCCTCCCGAACTTCATCGTCCAGGACCCCACAGGTGCCTTTAAAAACAGTCGCGTGACCCTGCGCCTGAACCGTATCCCGGCAGAAACCCTGCTGCGCTACATTGTCGACCAAGCAGGCGGGCACATCCGCTACGACAACCACGCCATCGTCGTTACACCAAGGATACGGGTCACATCCAAGCCAGCACCGAAGGTGGAGGAGGAACCTGATTTCTCCGAGTAAGACTAAAATCACATCATCCCTGCCCAGTAATTCAACGCCCAGGCTACCACCACCACCTGAGGCAGGGTCAGTAGTGGCAGGATCAATGTCATTTTCCACGATCTCGTGGTCTCCTTCAACGCCATGATCTCCGTGTAGTCGGTGGCCGCACCGGCCATCAGGAAAGCAAAACCATTGCCTGGCGCCGCCGCACGCGTGACCAGATCAGCAGCAATCGGGCTGGAGCCTTCCGAACACACTTCAATGACCGTCGCAGCCACCAAGGTGAGCAGCACACCGCTCCAGGTCGGACCAAACCACTCCCCGAAAGTCTCCGGCGGCACAAACGCGCGGATCGCGGCAGCGAGCACGGTGCCGAAAAAGATCCATCGCAGGATCATGCGGGACTCTTCCACCGACGATTTAAGCAATCGCCCGATCGCCCCACCATTGAATCGCAACTCCGCCAGCTTGGCTTTCACTTCGTGGCCAAAATGGAACCCCTCTGGAAGCTCCACATGGTTAGGGTTCGCGGGGATTTTTCCTGCCCTGACAAGCCCCTCCACAATCAAGCCGGTCACCACAGCGATGACCGCGGAAAGCACAATGAATACAAGAGTCCATTTGATCCCAATCAGAGCAAACAAAATCAAGGTCAGCGAAAGTGAGTTCCATGGGCTGGCAATGAGAAACGCCAGCGTTTGCCCATACGAGGCACCTCGCTCGTAAAGCTTCATGGCAACAAGCAGAATCCCGTGGTTACAAAGGTCAAGAATGAGACCCGCCCCCATGGCACGAAGAATTCCAGAGAAACTTCCAGGCTTTCCCAAAACGGCAGCCACCCACTCACGAGGCACCCAACTTAGCAATCCGACGGCAAGGATACCCAGTGCAAGCCCCCACCACATCTTGTTCATCAACGCATAAACCCCATGACTGAACTCAGCCGCCTGCGAGGGTAGACTGTCATGAAAAAACAAATACCCCAGATAGCCTGCCGCCACCAGAATCAGTGAACCCCAAAGCAACCAGTCGATTTTCTTTCTGCTCCCGCCACCACTAGAACCACAACAGGACGACTTTTCTTCCTGCGGTTCAGGATCAGGCTTGGGCGCACAGCAGCAGGAGGACATGTCACGCGGAGACTAGACCGCACACTAGGATCGCGCAAGCCACATCAGCACAGGCATCGAGGAGACGGGATTTTGGATGCCGAGGGACCCAGCCTTCGCGTCAAGCTATGGCGAACAAGACAAGAGTGTCCCTCCTCCATAGACCCGCGAAGCGGGTTGAGGTAGGGAGTGTGGACACTCCTGTCCACAGCAGAGGATATGTGAAGTAGTGGCAAGAGTTACAGGTAGGGGCACCTCGCCGTGTACAGACTTGGTACATAGGTAACAAACGTGCGCGGACATGGGTAACACATTTGTTATGTGT
>JARFPV010000398.1 GCA_029288115.1 Akkermansiaceae bacterium
ACTCTACGAAGCGGAAACCAACTTCGACTGCTACGTCCTCATGGACGCCAGCTCATCCATGACCTACGGGTCAGGAAAAGTCAGCAAACTCGAATACTCCAAATTCCTCGCATCCGCACTGAGCTACCTGATCCTCAACCAAAGGGACTCCGTAGGCCTCAGCGTGTTTGATTCCAAGATGCGCGCCCACCTGCCGCCACGCTCAACGATGGGCGTCATCCTGCAGATTGAAAAAATCCTGCGCGAGATCGAGCCGACCCCGAAAACCAGCATCGCCAAACAGCTCAACGACATCGCCATGCAGATCAAAAGGCGGTCGTTTGTCATCCTGATCTCCGACCTGTTCTCGGATGTCGACGACATCATGCGCGGCCTGCAACGCCTCCGCTTCAGCGGCCACAACGTCATCGTTTTCCACACCCTCGACCCCTACGAACTCAAATTCCCATTCAAAGGAACCTGGAAGTTCGACGCCCTGGAAGATGACGAAGAACTCATCACCCAGCCGGAAAAAATCCGCAATGAGTACATGGCCAACCTCACCGAATACCTCGATGAACTCCGCACCCGCTGCATCGGCAGTGGCGTCGACTACACCCTGGTAGACACCTCCCGTCCCCTGGACGGCCTGCTCAGTGAATATCTTGAAAACCGCTCACTCAACATGATGGGCCCATCCGTCGGAGCACGCTAACATGAATTTCCTCAATCCATTCCTCCTCCTTGGAGCACTTGGAATTGCTTTGCCGATTCTTGCCCACCTGTTTAACCAACAACAGGTCAGGAAAACCGACTGGGCTGCCATGCAGTTCCTCAACCACAACGTGAAAGTTCGCTCACGCCAGATCAAATTGCGCGACGTGCTATTACTTATCCTGCGTTGCCTGGCACTGCTCCTCCTCGTCTTTGCCCTCGCTCGCCCATCATGGCGAGATGACGTCGCCAGCTGGATCCCAGGCGAACCACGCTCCGGTGTTGTCATCGGAATCGACGCCTCATACAGCATGGAACACGGCAGCGATGGCGCAACCCGCTTCGACCGCGCCCTGGATCAAGTCCGGGTGATCAGCGACCACATCCAGCCCGGTGACCCAGTCTCCGTGATCCTCCTCGGCGGCAAAGACAAGGTCCTCATCAACAATATGGCCTTCGACCGTGACCGCTTCACCAGCCTCCTTCAGGAAGCCAAAGCCGTCCCAGCAGGACTCGACCTCGATCGCGTTCCAAAACGACTTAAAGAGCTTGCCGACAACATGGAGGCTCCCAAAAAAGAAATCTACTTCATCACCGATACTCAGGAACAAGACTGGAGAAACACCTCCGCACGCTTCCAAGAATCACTCGCTGATCTACGCAACGACGCCGAGGTCTTTATGATCCCTCTTCCTGGCACCTCCGAAAACCTCGCCGTTACAGAACTTAACCTCGTCTCCGGTGTCCTGCGCAAAGGCGGCACCGCACGCTACCAAGCCACCGTCAAAAATTTCGGCACCTCCCCGGCCGCCAACGTCGAAGTCCAGTGCCGCGTCGAAGGCGTGCAAATCGACAGCAAAATCATCCCCACCATCTCCCCCGGAGCCTCAGAATCAGTCTCCCTGTTCGTCCCCTTCCACAACGCTGGCGCCACACGCATCACCGCCGAAATCACCGGCGATCTCCTCCCGACCGATAACGTCCGCCGAGTCGTCGCCGTCGTCCGCGACCGCGTCTCCATCCTCTGTGTCGATGGATCTAACGGAGATGCTGGCCGACTCATCACCTCCGCCCTGCTCGCCCGCAGCGATGGCAAGCAGGATGAAGACTACGTCGTCCGCTCCACCTCATGGCTATCTCTGCCGACCGAACCACTGGAAGAAACCGATGTCGTCATCCTCGCCGATGTCCCGGAACTCACCCAGCAACAACTCGAACGACTCTCACGCCATATCCGTGAAGGAAATGGCCTCGTCTGGTTCGCCGGAGAAAATGTCAAAGCCACCGTGTGGAACGAACGCATGGCCGCCAGCCCCACTCCCTTGCTCCCCGCCAAACTCGGCCCACCCGTCGACTCCCGTACCAAAGTCGGTGCCGGCCAACCACTGAGCCCCGACATGCCAGACCACAGCGTCTGCCTGCCACTCCTCTCCCTTCCAGAAGACCTCTTCACCGAAACCCGTTTCCTAACCAGACTCGACGTCCAACCCAACCCTTCCAGTTTCCCCATCCTCAGCCTGACCGGAAGCGGTGCACCCATCTTGTTAGAACATTCTCTTGGCCGTGGCCACGTCTTCCAGTTCACCACCTCAGCCGACACCAGCTACAACAACATGGCACTGACACCCGTCTTCCCCATGCTCATGCAGCAGATCATTACCTACCTCGCAGGCCGGGAATTCGAACAACCACGTGTCGTCGGCGATTCACTCTCACTCACTTACGTCGAACAACCAGATGCTTCCGATGCTGTCTTCGACACACCATCAGAGGAAACCATCACCGTACCAGTCCAAGAACATCGCGGCCAGTTTGTCGCCATGTTAGAAAATGCCAAGGAGGCCGGATTTTACGAAGCGAAAGTCAGCGTGCAGGCACCCGGAATGCCCGTGGCAGTCAATGTCGACCCAACCGAGTCAAATATCGCATCCCTCGCAGCAGCAGATTTAAACACCAATCTCGAAGGACTCGACATCACTCTGGCTCATTCCGAAGCCGAACTCGCAGCCGCCATCGAATCATCCCGCACCGGCCGCTCGTCATGGCGACAGTTCATGATCGCCGGAATCATTCTACTCCTCCTCGAAAGCCTGCTCGCCGACCGCCTCCGCAGCCGGAAACAAAAACGCAGCAAACAAGCCGCAGCAACCCCAGAATCTCACCCCACAGCACAAGATGCCTGAAATGATCCCAATCTTCGGCCAGATTGAGCAGGTCTTCTGGGCCCGCCCACTCTCCAC
>JARFPV010000426.1 GCA_029288115.1 Akkermansiaceae bacterium
GCCATTGAGTGCCTTGAAGTGTACGACAGCTGGATTTCCCATTGATGTATTGTGCATCAAATTCACCTGTGTGCTCAGTTCACGCGTGGAGTCAGGGCGTGTAGAATAAACGGGCCGAAATCAATAGCTCGGTTTTCATGGAATGGTTTATGTGAGATGGTTGGAATCACCGTCAGGAAATAAAAGTGAGTTATTAATACTAGGTAATACTAGGCTGGGAGGTGAGAGTATCTACGTGCCGTAGCATGCAAGTATTACTATAATCACAAAAAATCCCCACGCCCCCGGTAATGGGGAGTGGGGTGGTAATGAGGTGGCCTCAATACTTTTTACTCATTGTTATTTCTTTGGCGCCTTTTTTTCCGTTTTGGGCGAGGTTCTTCATCCTGAGCGCCTTCTACGAGGAATACGTTGTCATTGATTTCATCGTCGATTTCCGTGTTGCGGCGGATGATGGTGGCGAGTGTTTGTTTCTCGATGAAGTCGACCATGTGTGTGGGTAATGAGTGCTTGTAATAAAAACGATCACCATCACGCAGTCGGATAAACTGATCGGTGAGGATTCTCTGATAGACCGGTCCGCACATGGATCCGGGCATCTTTGTCTCACATAGCCCTGTGACCCAGAGGTCGAGGTCGTCAGAGGTGTCATAAGCCAGCGCAAGACGTTCAGCGGCAGCTGGGTCGATATCCTGGAAGCTTCGTATCGGAGTCATGCCAAATCCTTCACGCACATCATTGTATGATGGTAGTCCGTGGTCACGGCCGCGTTGGATGTTCAGCGAAGCAAGATCAAGTCCGCCCGATCCGGGAGGGCCAAATAGGAAGTTGCGCACGTCATCGACAAGTTGCTCGTCAAGCTCTTGGCACTGTTGTGTTGCAAGTCCGCGCAGTGTTACGGCAATACCTTCGTTTTCTGTATGGGCGGGATTGAAAAACGCATCTGCTAGAGAAAGGTTTCCGGCATCGATCTCATTGCCCTCTGCATCCAGCCTGAGCAGGGTGGAGGACAGAAGTGTGTGACCCAGGCGGAATGCCGCACCAGCAAACTCGTTGGAAATGTCCGCACGTACGTCTGTGCGATAGCCTCTGTAAGGCGGTAGTGCGTCAGTCCCTAACAAAATTGGAAGGAATTCCCGGTAGGTGATTGCTTGCATTTCGGCTGCCACAATCGTTCTGGCATACTGGTAGCGATCCTCATCTGTAGAATCAGGGTTGTCCTCCGCATACTTATCCGCCCAGTGGTTGTGTTCGCGAACGAAGAGTGTGTGCAGAGCGGTAAGCCCAACTTGCTCGTTTGCGCGCACATCCCCGGCGAGGAAGAATCCCGGACCAGAACCAGCGTTGTCAAATCCGCCAAGGTTGTAGGGAAGCAGGTCACCGTGCTCTGACTCCGAGGTGTTGAGCTTGCCGCTGCCGTCGTTTCGGCGCAGCGCGGTGGCTCTGATGGCATCTGAACCATACACTTGGGATGCATCAATGTAGGCTGTGATGGCATTGATTTGCTCTCGGACACCATCAACGTCTTCATAGAGTGATCGATTTAATGGTATCGTTGCGTTACCCGTGCCTTGAGGGTCAAACCATGGATCGCCAGCGGGAACCAGAATGTCGAATGGTTCTGCTGGGTCAACGGTCGGTGTTTCCACGATGTCGTGATCAAGGAACTGCCCCCACTGCCAGAGGAAGTCGGTGGCACCGCGCTTATTTAGAATCGACTCCGTTTGTGCGGCAACAGCATTACTGATGGCACGCGCGCTGGGTCGGTCTGCTCCAGAGGGTGCGCTGACGCCATCAGCGTAGTCGTTGTCAAACAATCGGATCACTGGCTGGTGCGCAGATCCCCATAATGGTTGGGTGGTATTGTTGCCGGTTCCGTCAATGGAGCGGACTTCAAGTAGTCCTCTCTCAGGTTCGTTGGCATCTCTATCAGGAGCGTCGAGTTTTGTCATCGTCCGGGGAATCGGCGCAGGTCGGCGCTGTTGTCTTTCTCCATCGGGAGTGTCCTGAGCGTGTGCTGCGGATAGTCCGGATAGAACGATTAGGATGGTAGGTGTTGTTTTCATCATGTTCTATGGGTTTGGTTTATCGGGAGCCAACCCCTTGTTGGCTTTCCCGTGGTATGGTGGAACATGGGGTATGGATGTTAAGATCTGATGTTGATAGGCGGGAAAAGAGTTAAGATTCTGTAAATATCATGGTCTTTCAGGGGCTTTCACTGGTATTTTGCACTCCGTTCATGATGAAAAGTAACCAGAGAAACAGAATCCTTGTCGTCGATGATGACCGCAAACTGTGTGGCCTGATTCGCGATTATCTAGTGCCTCTCGGATACGAGGTGTCGATGAAGCATACGGGTGCGGATGGGCTGAAAGAAGCCGCTGCACGAAGCTACGATGCTATTTTGTTAGATGTGATGATGCCGGAGATGGATGGTTTCGAAGTGCTTAAAGAGTTGCGCAAATCATCCAATGTTCCCGTGCTCATGCTTACCGCGATGGGTGAGGAGGCGGATCGTATTGTGGGTCTGGAAATTGGGGCGGACGATTACCTGCCAAAAACATTTTCCACTCGCGAATTGCTGGCACGCTTACGTGCTGTGATGCGCAGGTCAGTGATGTCCAGAGAGGTCAAGGAGGCGGCTGAAAAGGAAGTCGACTACGCGGTGAACGGATTACGTCTCAATGAGGGCACCCATAAAGTAAGCCTGGATGATGAACCGCTGACGCTGACGGCATTGGAATTTGCCATCCTTGCCTCTCTGATGCGCTCGCGGGGTCGGGTTAAATCCAGAGAGCAATTACTCGATGATGTGTCCGAGCGGAAATTTGATGTATTCGATCGATCCATCGATGTTCATATGTCCGCCTTGCGCAAGAAACTAGGCGATAACGCTGCCAATCCTCGGTTCATTCGCACAATTCGTGGCGTCGGATATCAGCTGATTGAGTCGGGAGAAGAATCTGAAAAATGAAACGCCGTATACCACTTTACTTTCGTATTATCCTGATTCTCGTTGTGAATTTGGTGGTTGCTGCGTTGCTATTAGATTGGGTGTTAAAAAGCCATTATGGTCTGGGTAAAGATGATGTTGTAGCCAGTACGGTGGAGAGGAGGATGGAAGGAATGACAAAATTACTTATTCCTGCGTTAGAAGCTGTTGAGCTTGACCAGTGGGGCGATGTTTTGTCTGAAACAGGTGAAACCCATGGTGTGGAGTTGGCGCTGTATCGTCCCAATGGAAGTCGAAGGTATGCAGGCAGTCAGCGTGAAGTTTCCGGGACAATTACTGATTTTCTGGGAAAAAAATTCCCGCGCGATCGTCCGGATAAAGCGCGCATTCCGGGTTTGCGGCCTGACGGGGCAGCACGCGGTCCCCGAAGGATGAGTGATCTTCTTGATGGCCCGCCTGATGATGAGCGCCCTCCACGCCGGAAACCATTCCCTCCTCGCCGAGGACCTGGCGCTGATGCTCCGAGCAAGAATCCTGATCGTGCAGGCCGGGTAGAGGTCGAGAAGATTGGAAGATTTGGCAAACCAAAGACAGAGATGGCAGTGGTGCATTTCTGGATTAAGCCCTCTGAGAACAAACCCCACGACCTGATTCTTCTGGTATGGAAAACCGACAGTGCGAGTCAGGTATTTTTTTCATGGCAGCCGCTATTCATTACCTTTGCCGGGTTGTTGTTGCTATCTGCATTGCTATGGGTGCCTTTTGTTTATCGTATCACTCGTCGACTGGGAATTCTGACACGTGGCGCTGAATCGATTTCCGAGGGGAATTTTAATATCGATGTGGCAAGTGACCGTGGTGATGAATTAGGCAGGTTGAGTCGGTCTATTCAGCGTATGTCTTCCCGGTTGGATGAATACGTCAGCGGGCAGAAACGTTTTCTTGGCGATATCGCGCACGAGTTGTGCAGCCCGCTTGTTAGAATCAGGATGGGGTTGGGAGTTCTCGAGCACCAGATGGGGAAAGAAGAGTTGGCAAAGCTGGAGGATATTGGTGAGGTAGTTGAGGAGTTGTCGCAGTTGGTTAACGAGTTGTTAGACTTTTCGAAAGCGTCTCTTCATCCTGAGAGGCTGGAAATGGATTCTGTGGATATTCCTAGGTTGTGCAAATCCGTTGTCGCTCGTGAAGCGCCTGATGAAGACATTCATGTCCATGCTTCGGAGCCGTTAGTGATAAAGAGCCGGGAAGACTTGCTGCGCCGTGCCATTGGCAATGTGGTGAGAAATGCGGTTCGCTATGCGGCGGCGGCAGGGCCGATCAATGTTTGTGCCGAACAAAAAAGCAATGAAGTGATTATTTCGGTGGATGACGTGGGCCCCGGATTGCCGGAGGAATGGCTGGAGAAAATCTTCGAGCCATTTTCACGCCCAGAAGATGCGCGGACGCGTGAGGGTGGTGGTAGCGGCCTTGGGCTGGCAATCGCAAAGACGTGTGTGACCAGTCTGGGAGGGGAGATTCGTTGCCATAACCGCGAGGAAGGCGGATTGTCTGTGGTGATGACGTTTCCGGACGGGGATTCTGGAGTTCGTGTTTAGTGGATCCAATAAGGCCCCGACGTGTCGGGGCCAGTGGAGAAGGTGCGGCGGGCGTAGAAGAGGTTTCCTACCTCTTTTCTGATGGATCAAAGAGCTTAAAAAGCTCTTCTACGGGGGAATCTTGCCCTACTTTGCCATGATGGGATAGGCCTCGGTGATGCGTTTGTGGAACGGTGGGGTGGCACCGTCGTTTTGCTGAGGTTTGCCTGGAGTGCTGCGGCCGTTTTTGATGGCGGTTTTTAGGAGAGCCATCAGGGCTTTGACTTTCTCGGGTTGCTTCTGGGCGAGGTTGTTTTTTTCTCCCGGATCGGCGTCGAGGTCGATCAGCTGGACCGGGTGCAGGTTTTTATCTTTGAAGGCGGTGCGGGGTCGGGGTGTCGACCATCCGCCGGAGCCTGGGCAGAGGAGGAGTTTCCATTTTCCCTGTCGGATAGCGAACGAGCCGTTGATTGAGTGGCTGATCAGGTATTCTCTGGAGGTTTGTGCTTTGCCTTCGAATGCGGGGAGCAGGCTGACGGAGTCTTCGCCGCCGTTGTCCTTGCGGGTTTGTCCGGTGATATCGCGCATGGTGTCGTAGAAGTCGGTGAGGCATGCGGTGGCGTGGGATTTTTGTCCGCCTTTGATTTTGGCGGGCCAGCGGACGATGAAGGGCACGCGGTGTCCACCTTCGTAGAGGTCGGCTTTGTGGCCGCGGTAGATGGCGCTCGGGTCATGGCCGTGTTGGGCGAGCACTTCAAAATTTCCTTCGGGTGAGCAGCCGTTGTCGCTGGTGAAGATGACGATGGTGTTGTCGTCGATGCCGGTTTCTTTCAGGGTGGCAAGGATTTGGCCCATGTGGTGATCGACCTGCATAACGAAGTCGGCGTAGGGGTTGATCTTGCTGGCGTCCTTGAAGGGAGGGACGGGAACGATGGGAGTGTGGGGTGCGGGGAGTGGTAGGTAGAGGAAGAACGGTTTCCCTTTTTTGGCATCAGGGGCGCGCTCTTTGATGTAAGCCATGCTTTTATCGAACAGGTGCGGCAACACCTGCTCGATGTCAAAGTCTGGGCTGATCGGACCCTGGCGGTACCAGCCGTAGGGGTCTTCTTGTTTGGTCACACCTTCCTGGCGTTTTGGGATGGCGGTTGGTTTACCGGTGTCGACCCAGACGTAGGGCGCCATGTCGAGCGAGCCGCAGTGGGCGTAGTAGCCATCGAAGCCGTTGATGTCCGGGCCATTTTTAACGGGCTTTGAGAAGTCGATATTCTGCCATTTCTTTTCAGCTTTATCTGCCTTTGCCCAGTCCCATCCGAGGTGCCACTTGCCGATCATCTGAGTGTGGTAGCCTGCTTTTTTCAGGAGGTGGGCGACGGTTTCCCGTTCGGCGGGGATGAGGTGGTTGCTGGTGCCGTTGAGCACACCTTTTTTCAGTCGGGACCGCCAGTTGTAGCGGCCGGTGAGCAGGCCGTAGCGGGTGGGTGTACAGACGGCGCTGGAGGTATGGGCATCAAAAAAGGTCATGCCCTCATCCGCCATTTTTTGCAGGTGAGGGGTCTTGATCTTGCAGTTTGGATTGGTTGGGGAGACGTCGCCGATGCCGAGGTCGTCGGCGAGGACGAAGATGACGTTTGGTGGCTGCGCAGCAGCCACCGAAGCAAGATAGAGGATAGAAGATAGAAGAATGGCAGGGATGTGGTGTTTCATGAGACTATTGGTAGGGCGGATTGGCCTCAATCCGCCGTTAGATGATGGTCTGTTA
>JARFPV010000489.1 GCA_029288115.1 Akkermansiaceae bacterium
ACGACTTTGCAGCTTTACCAAACCACTTATCGGCACCCTCACGGGAATTTTTAAGCTTTGCGGCGCTGGCGAGTTTGAGTTCGCAAAGCCCCTTACGATACCACATCGTGCCGAACTTTGGACCGTAGAGCATAGGAGCACGTCCGCTGTAAAGCGTCGTGATACGCTCGAGGATCGCTTGGCACTTATCGTATTTTCTTTCCTTCCATGCCAAGTTTGCCTGGCTCATCGATTCATTAAGACTCTGAGCCTTGACCTCTCCAGTAAATGCCAGAGCCAGCAGCGATAGTAGACAGAGAAAAAGCGTGAAAGATGAGGGGATCGATTTCGTATTCATGGCGTGTGACAATAGATAGTTAGCAAAGGTTTTTCGAGTTGTGCTGAAAAGCACTGTGTGTCGGGATTTTAGTTCTTGGTTGTTTGGTTTGGCGAAAATTAATGGATGAATTATCCAGTTTCCCACCTCCTTATCGGCGCAGATTAGCGATTCCTGTAAATACCGCAACACGGAAGATGAATCAAATTATTGATCATCAGGTGTGCATGACTCGAGGATATCCCCTTACTGCTATTTAGTAACGACAATGGAGAAAGATTTCTTAGGGCAATCAAAGGTTACAGACAGATCGAAACCATGTGTCAGAACCTCTCTTTACACGTGTGTGGCCCTACAGGTTATCCATCAGGTCTGTAAAGGTGACCTTGGAAATGTTTACTGAGGCAAGGCAGTTCAGCACATCGATTATGCGTTGCTGCTGTGACTCTCCGTCTGCCCATATCTGAACGATGGGTTTTTGCCCACCAGCCTCTGCTGCAGCGGCCAAACTCTCAAGTCGGCTACGGAGTTCATTCAGGGTCCGGTTGTCGGTTTCAGATTCAACCAATTCCTGGGCTGGGCCGGTATTGACAAAAATCTGACCGCTCTTGTCGATCTTGATGAACATCGGCTCAAGGACAGGAGGCGTCTCACTCGGTGCCGCCGCTGGCAGTGCCATGCGCAGATCCTGCTCACGTGGCTGGATCGTGGTGGTAACGAGGAAATAAATAAGAAGCAGGAAACAAACATCAATCAGTGATGAAATATCCAGACCTGGTTCGTCGTCCTCTAGATTATCGGAAACTTTTTTACGTGCCATGGAAAATGGTGGTTAGAATATAAATGGTTTATTACTTCTTCTCGAATCCGTAAACTGAGAAGACTACGTTATCGACGCCGGCAGCCGCTGAGGCGCGGATCACTGTGCGCACATACTTGAACGACACTCCCTTGTCCCCACGGACGTGAATGACAGGCACCAGCCCCTTGGCTTTTTCCTCGTCTTTCTTTTTCTTCACGTAGTCAGTGATTGCCTCGGCATCAGTGAACTCAACTGTGGTGAGTTCTGCGCGATAGGTTCCGTCCTTGCGAACGTTGATGACGATACGGCCCTTGCCATCTTTTGCCTTCTTAGAAGATTTTGCCACGGGAGGCTCAACCTCGGGGTCCTGTTTCACCACGATGACAGTGGATGCCACAATGAAGAATATCAGCAGAAGAAAGACCATGTCGATCATCGGTGACATGTCGACCTTGAGTTCGTCGTCATTTCCTGCCGCTATACGGCGTAATTTATTGGATGCCATGGGATTGAATGAGATATTGCGAGGATTGCAGTGTATTGGTCATTATTGGTTGATATGATTCAACCATCCGTTTTGATTCAGGATGCCCCTGACAAGGGACGTATCTCAGCCCGTTGTCAGGAATTCTTGAATCGTCTGTGGGTTAAACGGCGATGCCCTCGGGAATCTTAGCGAGATGTGCGTCGCCATTCACTGTCTGGATGGAAGCATTGAGCAGTTCCTCCGCAGTGTGGTGGCACTCGGCAACCAGGTTGTTGAGTTTGTTCTTAAAGAAGAAATAGGCAGCGAGCGAAGGAATCGCAGTAACCAGTCCCCACAGGGTGGTCAGGAGGGCCACGGAAATATCACCAGCCAGCGCCGATGGATCAGCTGATCCGTCACCACTCGCGAGGGTTCCGAACGCGCCCACCATACCGAGCACGGTTCCAAACAGTCCCAGCATGGGAGCAGCCTGTGCAATCAGCGAGATATAGTTGATGAGCGTCATGCTCTTGCGGTTCTCATTGATGGTGTAGTCTGCTATCGCATCCTCCACGTAGTCGCGACCAAGGTCCTCAGGGCGGCGCGCATCGACATTGGGCAGTGCGTAAGCCATCATACGACCCAGGTAGCTCGGGTGTGATGCGCCAAGCTCGATAGCCGAACGGATGCGACAGTTGAGCATGTGATCCATCAGACCTGCTTTAAGATCGTCGGGACCAAACTTTTGCTTGGTCAGGTTCATGAAGTTAAATACGCAAAGTGCGATCAGTGCGAGAATCAGAAGGCCGATCAGAATCATGGGCCATCCACCGGCGATAACGTAACGCTCCAGGACATTCTTGTCATCCTCAGCATAAAGCGCCGGGGTAGAAATGATAGCTGTCGCTACTACTGCAGTTACAGTCTTGAAGGATCGGTTAGGTGTAATGTTCATTCTTGGTGTTTTTAGGTTAGTTGGTGTGTCAACGTGTGACGATAACATCATTGAAATGAGTCATCAGTCTGTTGAGACGATTCTGCGAATGATCCTCTTAGAGTAAAGGAGTAAATTGCGGAAAAATGGCCTTATTGGATTTCTTACAAGTCGCGCCTTGACGCGACTGCGGCATGGGATTAGGCGTTCACTTCAGCGACACGGTATTACTGCCGCGCAATGGGCTCATAGTACAATGGATAGTATGATGGCCTCCGAAGCCATAGATCCAGGTTCGACTCCTGGTGAGCCTACCACTTTTTTTATCTCACTTGCGGAGTGTCACTGGAACTGGATTGGATGTCACCTCCCCGATCCATACCTTTTTTTGCTTTGCCTCAGCAGTTTCCTGAACCTTGAATGTCACGGAGAGCTTAAATGGTTTTTCAGAGATCTTCTCAATCCCCTTCCAAGTCTTACCTGCAAGACGAATTTCGTAAACATAACACTGTCCTGCTTTAACCAGCGCGGCGTCAGGATATGATTGATCCCAGTCGTTAGGAACACGGGTAATACTAACCTTCCGGCCTCCTTCCTGCTCCGCTGTCAGCGACAGGTTGTTGTAACCCCACGGGCACCAGTCGCGCCACACCTTGAGATCCTTTCCAGATTGGTTGTGAAGGACTACATAAAAGACATCGAGAGATTTCTTGGCATAGATAACAGCTCCCTTCCCCACTGAATTTCGACTAGGCACGACCTCGATCCTCCAGTCCGGCAGAGTTTTTTCTGAGTCAGCAAACACCCCTGCGTTAGTCAGCAGGCTAACAACTACAACACACACTATTTTATTCATAACACTACCAGCTATAGCACAAGATGGCGTGTGAGGGCCAAGAAAAAACAACTACCCATCGGCAGCCGATTTTTTCTGATAGGCTGCGTCAAATGCATTCCAGCATTCAATAAATCCAGTGGCAAAATCCTGAGGCCGTGCAGCCACCCAAGCCTTCACCTCTTGGATTGAGAACCACTCGCCTGCTTCGATTTCACTGCATGGAAACCTTACTGCACCATCGTGGCGGGTGACATACAGCCTGACATGCTCCCACCCGGTATTCTCACAGGCCGGTATGCGTGCAACCTCCTGCACCTCCGCATTCTTGATGCCGAGTTCTTCGTCCAACTCCCTAACAGCTGACACATCATACCCCTCTCCGGCATTCAGGTGCCCTGCGGCGCTCGAGTCCCAATCGCCGGGATGAACGTCCTTGAGACGGGATCGCTTCTGCAGAAACAGCTCTTTACGCTTGTTAAACACAAACATATGCACCGCCCGGTGAAGTAGCTTATCGCGATGCACCTCGTCACGAGTAGCCTGCCGCTGCACTTCATCGTTTTCATCCACCACATCGAACCATTCATCACCTTGCTGTGGATTGTCCTTTAATGGGTGATCGTCATAGGCACGCGCCAGATCCACCCACTGCTCGAGAGTGAGCTCCTCGGCTCGGGATGTTTCGGGAACCCCCAGTGATTCGGCGACAACCTCCCATTGGGCAGTGTCTGGCATTTGCTTGCGCATCTGTTTGCGTCGCTGGGAAAAACCACGCCTAACAAGCTCATCAAACAAGCGAGCATCATAGACGGGAAGGTCATCGGGACGAGGTTCGCAGACCATCACCGTGGAGTCGATCAAGGGACGTGGATGGAACGCCTGTGGCGGAATCGTCTTCACCGGCTTACTGACCCACTCGCTCTGCATGCGCAGTGACAGCACACCATAGCTCTTGGTGCGTGGTTCCGCGATGATCCGATCAATAAACTCCTTCTGCAGCATCAGCACAGCGCGACACACCGGCGACGGACGTTTCATGAAATTGCGCATGATGGCACCACCTGCCGAGTAGGGCAAGTTACCTAACAACTTCACCGGTTGATACTTGAAAAGCTGCCTAACATCGAAACGTGCACCATCGTGATGATGCACTTCGACGTTCCCTTGGGATGCGTATTTGTTTTTCAACCCCTCTGCGAGCCGGGCATCAAACTCAACCAGGATCACGCGATCCGCCATCTCCACCACATGCGCAGTCAGCGCGCCTATCCCGGGACCGACCTCGACAACGGTATCACCAGGCTGCACATCAAGCTGCTCGACAATCCAGCGTGATACATTCTCATCGATCAAAAAATTCTGCCCCAGTTTTTTGGAAGGCATCACACCTAACTCACTGAGCCGTTCTCTCGTATCGCTTGGATTCATTATTTGAGAGCATCTAGTAACAGACCAATGTGCTTAGCGGGACTGACTCGTTCAAAAACGTACTCCATCGAGCCGTCCTCACCGATAACGAAAGTGCTGCGCTCGATGCCCATGTATTTTTTGCCAAACAAGGACTTCTGCACCCAAGTGCCATATGCCTCGGAAATCTTATGGTCGGTGTCTACCAGCAACGGATAAGGCAGTTTTCGTTTCTCGATGAATTTCTTATGGCTTGCCTCGTCGTCACCACTGATGCCGTAAATAGCAGCCTTGTCCTTCAACTCGTCCCACTGGTCACGGATCGCGCACGCCTGCATGGTGCAGCCCGGTGTATTATCTTTTGGATAAAATACCAATATCACACGCCTGCCACGCAATTCACTCAAACTGACAGGCACGGTTCCCCCATCGTTTGGATAAACGGCTTGGGTCGAAAATTCCGGAGCAGGTTTACCTACGGCAGGTTTCATGTCCACACGTCTACCCAGCTATTGGCGAATTGCAATCGCACACATAAAAAACTTCAAACATGCACCTGATTGGCGCAGACTGCCATCGTGACCCTCGCCTCCAAAATAACGCTCATGCGGCTGTTTTTAGCTCCGGTATTCGCGGTGCTGGCTGTCTATTATGGCGAGAGCGTCAAAACCGGCGAACCTAACGAAACCATCCGGTGGTGGGC
>JARFPV010000515.1 GCA_029288115.1 Akkermansiaceae bacterium
CCCCCCCCTTTTACATTCCCCCGCCCCCCCCCGACACCTCCACGTCACGGTGTTCGTCGGCAGCGTCAGATGTGTATAAGAGACAGGTGCAGTCACTCACCCCTGAACAGAAAAAAGCAGCGGTCATCGCCGACAAAGCACCGCGAGACATCATCACCGGCCAAGACCGCAAGGTGAACAAGGGAGCTTTTTCACCTGTCAAAGGCATCGCATTCAACAAGCTGAACGATGCTCAACAGAAGGTTCTCCTCAAGCTAACGAACGAATACGCTGCCAAGTACCGCGCCGAAATTCTGGATAACATCAACGCCCGCAACAAAATTGCCGACGGCAAAGACATGTATTTCGTGTGGGCCGGCGGCACCAAGGTGGGTGAAGGCCACTACTACCGCATCCAGACACCCAAGTGGCTGTTCGAATACGCCAACACCCAGAACGGCGCCAACCACGCCCACGCCGTCTGGCGTGACTTCGACGGCGACTTCGGAGCCGACCTCTTGCGCGAGCACTACCAGAAAGAGCACGCTGAGTAATGGCATTTGCTCAGATAGGCGGCACAATGCCGTCTAGTATGTTTTTTACCACCGACCAGCACGGGCGACACCCTACTGGCACTGGCATGAAGATCCGGCTAGTTGACACACCTGATGTCGGATGCTTGGGCAAATTGCCTCACTCCCCCATTCGTTCTGACTATGAGGCTTCCATCCTCTGCGATTCCCTCCGCTGTGCCTTGATGTTGATGACCAGCAGAGAGAAACGTGATGTTTTTTCCGTTCAACCATGAGATGGCTTCGATACGGTTCAGCTGGGATGAGAAATCCTCGGCGCATTGATCCACTTCACGCATGACCGCTGCCAGTACAAGCGCGAGGATTTTTTCTCTGGAAACCGGTTCACTAACAACATCGTTGATTGCAATAAACCCATCGTCGCCCGGAGCATTCAATACGTTAAGACCCACACCTAACACCACACAATCATTGTTAGCCTCAACGAGGACACCACAGCATTTTTTACCATTGATCTGAATATCGTTAGGCCACTTCACACGCGCAGGTATCGCAAGCTCATCGATCAGAACCGATGCTATACCAAGCCCGGCGACCAAGGCAATCCGCCCGTAGTAATCTTTCCCAAATTGTGGACGCAATACCACAGAGAACAACAACCCGTCACCTGGTTCACACATCCACCCGGCACCACGCCTGCCCCTGCCTCGCGTCTGATACTCGGCAAGCACAACCGTTCCATGCTCCGCTCCTTCATCCGCTAATCGCTGGGCCTCATCATTGGTCGATTCCAACTGCTCATGCCAATGCAGTTTCTGGTAACATTCCGGCGCGATGGCGGCAAATTGTCGCAAGTCGAACATCACCTACTGTTAGCGCCGGTTGAAACGTGCCATTTCACGTTGAGCCTCTCGCATCTCGGTGCGTTTTTTCAAATCCTGACGTTGGTCGGAATGGCTCTTACCCTTACCCACACCGATCTCGACTTTCACACGCCCACCTTTCCAGTATAGACGCAAGCACGGCAACGTGCAGCCTTTTTGCGAGGTGACTTCATCGAGCTTTAGAATCTCCTTCTTATGAAGCAACAATCTACGAGGCCTCGTCACCCCATGCTGAAACCACTCACCCGCCGTCTGCCACGGTTGAATATGGCAGCCATAGAGAAATGCCTGACCATTCTCAATCCGCGCGTAGCCATCGGCAATGTTTGCCTTTCCTTCACGGATCGATTTCACCTCAGTGCCCTTCAGCTCAATACCACACTCGTACTTATCCGAGATATGGTAATCGCGCAGGGCTTTCCTATTCGTGGCTATATCCGAGCTCATACAATGATCTGACTAGGGTTGGGCAACCCAAACCTCCGAGCAACGTCAGCCTTGAGGTTAGGAATTACTCCTCCTCGTCCTTAAGCACCACTTTGCCCTCAATGATTTCCGTTAAGGCAATGTCAGCTGCTCCCATGCTGGGCACAGTATCGATCAGTGGTGAGCGTCCCTGGTTCAGCTGGGCAACGCGCTTGGACACGACGTTGACGAGGATTTGCGGGTCGGTAATAATCTCGGATGCTTGATCGACAAGGCTGCTTTTCATGGATTTTGCGTGGTATCCGGAAGGGGGCTTGGGGCGCTCAAACGGCACAATGTTTGAGTCATCCATGGCGTGATTCCGGGCGGTGTGGTTGGGTAAAACGGGAGTAGTAACGTATCGGGATACGTTGCGGGTGGAAGTGGAAAGCATCTACAGCTTGAAAAATCAAGCCAAATATGCCGAAACTCGCTCTTTTTTGACTTTTTCCCCGGTTCATCCCTAGGCAAAATGTGCGGCTTGATTAGCAGGGATTGTCACTATTTTGCACAAGACAAACCGAGGGATTGAATGCAGTATCGCCATGCAGATGATTAGTTCCGCGACACCGCCCCCACTTCAGGCATCGATTCACATTGGTGCCAGCTCTATTTCCATGCTCATCGTTGAAAACCACGGGGATTCCGAGCAGGATGACGGGGATTTCCTTGAGCAAACCATTCCCCTCGCCCGGGATATCTTCCAGAACGGCAGAGTCAGCCGCTCAACCATCGAACGGTGCGTACGTATCCTACAAGGCTACCTGGAAACCCTGCGCGAACTCGGCGCAACGGATGAAACCCCCATCCGCGCTGTCACCACGAATATCCTCGACGAGGCTGACAATGCCGACGTTTTCATCAACCGCATCCAGATTGGATGTGGCCTGCGTGTGGAAAGCCTGGATGAAGGTGAAATGACACGCCTCATCTACCTCAAGACCCGCAGACGACTTCGCGACACCCCATCGATGAAGAAACGCACCACGCTGGTCATCCATGTAGGCCCCGGCAATACCCGCGCGCTGCTATTCAAAAACGGACGGATTTCAGACTACAGCAACTACCGCTTAGGCATTTACCGCAGTAGCGAATCCGTCGATTCAGGACAGGACGAACGAGACAGCGGCACCAGTCAGAAAAAACTGATCCGCGAACACACTCGAAGCCAGATCAGCCAGATCCAGCACGACTACGAATCAGCAGAAATTGAAGAACTGGTCATCATTGGTTACGAGATTCAGCATCTTGCCCATGAGCTGGCCAAGCCCGGGAAAACCAAAAGCACCTTCCATGCGCTCGCCGACACCTCATCCGCCATCCTCTCCATGACCGAGGAAAAACGAGTGAAGACCTATCAGTTCGATTACCACACCGCCCAAGCCATCATCCCTGCCCTCGAAATCAACCTAGCCATTGCTGAGGCACTGGAAGTTGAAACACTGCGTCTTCCGGGCAGCGACTACGAACGCGGCTTACTCCAGGATCTCCATACGTCCTACTCGCTCACCGATGGATTCCAGAAAGAGGTGCTGAGATCCGCCGAAAGCCTGGCAAGAAAATTCCGGGTCCACCGCAAGCACGCGTCCCAGGTCACCCAGCTCACGGAGTCCCTCTTCAATGCGACGACAGAACTACACGGGCTTGGCGAACACGATGCATTGCTACTTAAATGCGCCGCCATTCTCCACGAATGCGGTAACTTCATCAGCGCTCGCGCACATCACAAGCACTCGCACTATATCATTTCCAACAGTGAGATTTTTGGCCTCGGACAAAGCGATATCACCCTGATTGCCCTGATCGCACGTTACCACCGTCGCTCCGGACCCAAACCAAACCATGCCGGCTACCGCGACCTCACCTCTGACGACAGAATGCGCGTGTCCAAACTTTCTGCCATCCTGCGCATCGCGGATGCACTCGACCGCAGTCACGCATCACGTATTCAGGATGTTCGGGTGGAAATGAATAAACAAAAACTCATCCTCCACCTTCCGGGCATCACCGATGCATCAGTAGAACGCGTCGCCATGCGCTCCAAGGCGAACCTTTTCAGAGACATCTACGGCTTGGAAATCGCTCTACAAGAAAGCCGCTAAATTTCACTCATCAATTTTTACTCTTCACTATTCTTCCCCATGTCATTCGTTAACCGTGAATTATCCTGGCTCGAGTTCAACCAGCGCGTCCTCGACGAAGCACTCAGAGAGTCGCTGCCACTTCTTGAGCGTGTCAAGTTCCTCGCCATCACCGCGTCCAACCTCGATGAGTTTTTCCAGGTCCGCGTGGGCGGACTCCACCTGATGCGCACAAGCGGCTCCCGCAAACGAGGCATCACCGGGATGACACCCACTCAGCAGCTCCTCAAGATTCGTGAGCGTGCCACCCAAATGTATCAGGACCAATACACCCTGCTCAATGACGAGCTACTGCCGAAAATAAAACAAGAAGGCATTATCCTGACCCACAGGGAAAACCTCACACCTTTGCAGCTGCAGATGTTGTCTGATCGGTTCGATGAAGGGATTTTTCCGCTGCTCACACCACTGGCAGATGATCAGTATGCACCGATGCCGTCATTGCCCGCCATGCGTATCATTCTGGCATGCGAGCTTGTCAACAATGAGGACGACTCCCATAGGCACGTCTTCATCCCGATGCCTGAGCAGCTCCCGCGATTCATTCATCTTCCATCGACCGAAAACAACAATACCTCAAACGAGTATCTGGCGCCAACAGAGGTAATCGTCGCCCAATTCTGTGATGAGCTCTTCCCGGATGAAACGGTCAAGTCCACCATGCCATTCCGCATCACCCGCAATGGCGACATCGCCGTGCAGGAGGAGGACGCCATCGATCTCGCCGGTGAAATGGAGGAAGTCCTCGCCGCACGCAAAACAAGTAACACCGTGCGCCTCGAACTGCCTAACAAGGCTCCGGCAAGCCTCAAACGCATTGTCAGGGAAGTCACCGGTGCCAGCCCGCCTGAGCTCTACCCTGTCGATGGCCCGCTCGCTCTGACCGATTTCATGAGCATCGCCTTCATGCCCGGATACGATGACCTGCGTGACGACTCGTGGCAACCCCAGCCCTCACCTGCCACCGAACCTGGTGAGTCGATTTTTACAACCCTCGCAGAGAAGGACATCCTGCTCAACCATCCCTACGAGAGTTTTGAACCTGTGCTCCGCTTCCTCGAGGAAGCCGCCACTGACCCGGAAACCATCGCCATCAAGCAGGTGCTCTACCGCACGGCCTCCGAGTCGCGCGTGATCGACGCCCTGATCAAGGCAGCTGAAAATGGCAAACAAGTCACCGTTCTGATTGAGCTCAAAGCCAGGTTCGATGAAGCGCGCAACCTAAGCCACGCCGACGAACTCCAGCGCGCCGGCGTCCAGATCGTTTACGGCGTGAAGGGATTGAAAACCCACGCCAAAATCGCTCTCGTCATCCGCAACGAGGACGGCCAGCTCAAGCGCTACGTCCACCTCGGCACAGGCAACTACAACGAGTCGACCTCCCGACTCTACACGGACATTTCCTACCTCACCTCCCTACCCGCCTACGGCAAGGACGCATCACTCTTTTTCAATGCAGTCACCGGCAGATCCAAACTGACCAGATTCCGTAAAATCGTGCCAGCACCGACGCACATGAAGCCTCGACTGTTAGAGCTGATCGCCGCAGAGGCAAAACGCGCCAAAAATGGTGAGCCGGCAAAAATCACCGCGAAAGTCAACTCACTCCAGGACCAGGAAATCATCGAGGCCCTCTACGAGGCTGCCAAGCAGGGAGTAAAAATCCGACTCAACATCCGCGGCATCTGCTGCCTGAAAACCGGCAACCGCAAGGAGGCCAAAAATATTGAAGTGGTGTCGGTCATCGACCGCTATCTCGAACACGCCCGAATCTTTTCCTTCCACCATGGTGGCAGGCCGCTCGTGTTCATCGCCTCGGCCGACTGGATGACGCGCAATCTCGATAAGCGGGTCGAACTCATGATCCCCATCGAAGACGGCCCAAGCAAAAAACGCCTGATCGATATTCTGGATGCCGCATTCAAGGACAACTGCAACGCCTTCCGCATCCTCGACAACGGATCGAGCCAGCGCATCGAGCGCCCTAAAGGCAAAAAACGCTTCCGCATGCAGGAACACCTGCAAAACCAAGCACGCACAGCCGCCAAAACCCGCGCCCACGAACGCAGCACCACTTTCGAACCCCACCGCCCCAGCGACCTCTAATATTATCCCAAAAAAGTGATTGCATCCCAGTCACATTTCCGCACATAGTCCGCGCGTCTTCCCGAGACAATTCGCGGCCCCATTTATTCGGTAGGCCCATCCAGTGCAGGAATAGCTCAGTTGGTAGAGCATCTCGTTTACACCGAGGCGGTCGGGGGTTCAAGTCCCTCTTCCTGCACCATTTTTTCCTGAGGGCACATTTTATTTTGAGAACTTTGTATGAAGGTGACACCACACCGTAAATTGGACAGTTAGAGTTCTAGTTTGTAGGGGACAACGTCACTGGATCTTCCCATTTTTTTCATGGAGCTGTTTACGCTCGATAGTCTTAGGTTCGGGCGTGGCATATGGTATAGATTGTGCGGAGCATAGGATGCTCTACGACGATGATACGTAGGCATAAACCGTAACGGCCTTATCCCCTTCTTTGGTGAGTATCTTGTGCTCAATCCCAAACTTCAAATCTCTACTCGCAGTCGCCGTGGAGATGGTCTTAAAGAAATCCAAATACTGCTTTCTGGAAAAGGTCATTTTCTCAAAGTGGTTCTTAGCAAGATCGAGCCGACTTTCAGAAGTAAGGGGTTCCGGCTTGAACACTGCTATGAAATCTTCCAGTGCTGCATGGATCATCGAGAGCGAAAACTCAACAAACGCTGTAGAGTCCCCAGACTTATCAGAAGCCTCCAACGCCTCATAGTATTGCTTCTGGTTCTCCCGAATCAGAGATTCCACAGGAATAAACTCAAACACAGGATGATAGTGGCTCAGTAAGAGGCTGTGCCAGAATCGTCCCATCCTCCCATTTCCATCCTGGAAGGGGTGGATAAATTCTAGCTCATAATGAAACACGCACCCTCGAATCAACGGATGCCCTTCGTCGGTTGCTAAAAAAGTAAAGAGCTCCTCCATGAGATGAGGCACACGATCAGCTTTGGGAGCCATGTGCGATACTTCAGAGCCTTTTAAGATGCCAACATTCCCTTTTCTCCATGCTCCAGTGGTATCAATCAATCCCGCCATCATCACTGCATGAGCTTTGAGTAAATCCTTTCCCTTGAGAGGGTTAAACGATCCCATGGAATCATAAACTTTAATAGCGTTTATGACCTCACGAATTTCCTCCTTCTTCCCCAATACCTTCTTCCCATCCAATAGAGCCGTAATCTGTTCTTCATCCAGTGTGTTTCCCTCAATAGCCAGACTCCCATGTAGAGTTTTTACCCGATTGAATTTCCGCAAATGAGGTTGCGGCTTAGGCTGGCTCAAACTCTATACCCGTCCAATCAAACGCTCGATTCGACTCACTAACGAAAGAATTTTCGGCGTAATTAAGAAAGGAGGCGTCATAATTCGATAGTATCATATGATACTATCAAAGACAATGTAAATGGTCTTAACTCGATTCATTTCTTTGCAGCAGAAAAAGACTTTCACCATCCCAGATGAAACTCTCCAGCGCACCTGCACCATTTTTTCCCGTTCCACAGATCAGAACAACTCATCCTGAATGTGCGACGGAGGGTTTTTCAACAGTGGGTTTCTGGCTTCGTCCACGGCTAAAGTATCAGCAGACGGATTGAATTCCCTGAGGTCTCCATCGAGAAATGGATTGAGCTGCTCGCCCGTGAGCACGGCGGGCATGCGATGGTGGATCGGTGCCATCAGCGCATTGGCAGATGTTGTGATCATGGAAAAGCACGCCCCAAGATCATCCGCCTCTTCCCAGATACCCGCCATCCAGAGCCACTCGTCGGCCGGACTGCTAAAACGGTGTGTACGTTTGTTCCCTCTCGGGCCCGACCACTCATAAAATGCCGTCACCGGGATCAGACAACGGCGGCGATTGACCGATTCCCGCCACATCGGGCTGTCCAGGTTTTCACTGCGCGTGTTGTTAACCACACCCAGCCCAGCTCGCTCATACCCCCAACGCATCATACGCACGCTACCGTCACTCACATAAACCGGTGCCTTGTCCGTGCGCCGAATCAGCCCCACAGCATCGCCCAACGAACCAAACCCATCAGCCTTCAGCTCCTTGGGAGGTTTCTTGTTGCCTTTACCAAACTCGTAAACACTGCACATGGAAATTTTTTAAAGTTGCCCCGTATCCAGTCGACAAACCGAACAGCCAACACCGTAATTCAAATCCTCACTCAGATCAAACCGAATAGCCACCTCGGCAGGTCAGGAAGAACGTAGACGCGGATACATCCATCGAGAATAGTCGAGACATGCTGGCATCGCTTCCGGTCGATATTGACGTCCCAGCAACTCCATCTGACATCCTGAAATTTGACATCAATCATCGTAGGGATCCAATGGTCATCGCAACGTGGGAAAATCTGGACCCGCAGAAAAGCAACACCTCTAACGATTTCCCCTTGCCCTGTGCCCCCGCGCCCGACTATTCTCCAGATGTGTGCGTTTTCCTCGTATTATGAGCATCCAACGGAAAACCCGTGCCACACCCCCAGATCCCGGCCCGATGACATGGTTTTTGCTAGAAAATGGCATCCCGACCACGGGCGGAGGCTTGCCCACCCCCATTCATGCCCAAGTCGTCTTTCCCATCCTGAAATCCCTTTTCCCCTCGTAAAATCAACCTCTCCGGGGCACCCTGCCCCACATTATACGACTAGACGCCTATTACCCTATTAGACGACTAGTCGTCCATTTAACTGTT
>JARFPV010000529.1 GCA_029288115.1 Akkermansiaceae bacterium
GGCCAAGGAGATCTCCGCACAAGGACGCACCCATTCCGTTTTTGACCTCGCATGGCTCGTACTGGGAGGGCTGGATCGTTTCCACGTCATTTTCGAGAGCGAGGAAGAACCGATCTATCAGAGCAAAGCCGATCACTCGGCATGGCTCACCAAGCAGGAGTGCCTGAGCCATTTTTGGTCGTCCGGCATGGTGGAAAATCACTACGACGAGGAAATCACTGAGGGCGAGGCACCAACTGGGAATTTTCAGTCCATCGCACGCTGCGGGCTGAGTGGCAAGATCATCGGACCACCTAACCACCACTCCTATCAGCAGACACTCAGTGACCTGCACCGCACCCGATTCTCGAATATGCCCATCGAGCGATACAAAAGCAAAATCGTCATGGAGCACGGCGAGGAAGCCGTCGAAAAATGGGTCGAGCAGGTCAAAAAACAATCCATCTGGCGACCCAAGCCCGAACAACCTGCAGAGCCGCCGAAGGCACCTGAACCCGAGGAAAAGGAAGAAGTTCCAAGTGAGGATGTTGCTGCTGAGTCCACGGCAGATGCCACGGCAGATGCACCTGAAGATACCGCCGCAAACCAGCCCTCGGAAGCACCCGTCGAAACGCCGACTCCTGTCATCGAGGAAACTGTTCCCGTGTTTAAAACCCGCCGCGAAGTCGAGCAGCACTTCCTGAACCATGGATTCGATGATGCTTTTAAAACTGACAAAGCCGTCTCCGTACTCGCCAACATTCCTGCAAAAATGATCAGCCCCAGGCTGATGGCGACGCTCAAGCATGTCGTCGCTGAGGAAAAACGTTACCCCGGCAATCTGGCCTCATTCCTTTGTCGCCAGATGAGCGGCAGGCATTTGGCAGTCTTCAAGTGGAAAAAGAAACTGCACTGCGGCCCGGCGCGCCCCAAACATGTGCCGGACGATATGGTCATGGCGGACCGGCCATCCAAGCTCTTCCACTGGGTGCTCGATAACCCAAGCGGCAACATCGACAAGATGTGGAAAGACTGCTTACCGGAGGGCATTGATGACGAAACACGCCACACGTGGTATCACGATCTTCACTGGCTAATCAACGAGGGACTGGTGCTGTTCTTTTCAGACGGCAAACTACATGCCGCCAAGGAACTCAAATCTGATCCTCCAGAGGCGAAAAAAACGGCAAAAAAGGCAGCTAAAAAAGTCGCCAAGAAAAAACAGGGAAAGAAACCGGAGAAAGAAGCCGAACCCACCGCTGATACGGAGCCCGCGCCAGACCCCGAGCCTGACTCTCCCGAAACCGAGGAAAACTAACCGCTGTGGCAGATTCGCCTGAGAAACGAAAGCAATACGCGGCACGCAAGTTCTACCGCGCGACGGTCGTTTGCCCGTCCTGCCTTCAGCGCTTCCGTGAAACGGCTGACACTTGTCAGCGGTGCGGATTCGATGCCCACCGCGTGGTTCAGCAATTCAACTACGCGGCACCTGTGTTAGAACAGGTCATCGACAATGCGGGCGTGATCACACCGGACTGGCAGCCTGAACTCGATCAGGCGATTGCTCGGGTAGAACGACGCTTTCCGCAGGTTGGCTTTTATTTTTGCACTGTCAATCTGGACGACCCCGTGAAGCTTCCAGAGTTTGGCTTCTGGATGATGAATGCCTGCCAGCTGGAACCTCATCAGCAGGAACAGGACCGGGCATGGAGCATGCTTGTTCTGCTGGATGTGAACCGGGGGCTCATCTCGCTAACACCCGGCTACGCTCTGGAGGCATTCATCGAGGATAGCGCGTGGGAAGATGCCCTGCGCCAAATCTCATCCGATCTTGCGGCAAGGGAATACAAACAAGCTTTGTTAGATTTGATGCACCATGCGGAACGATTACTCGTCACGGCTGGAATTGAGGCAATGAGAAAGGTGAAAAAAGCATGAGAGCAGCCCGTCACCACCTTCTCATTCTATGCCTGCTCACATGGTGCATGCCACCGGCATGGGCACAGGATGACGTGGATAATTCCCGGATCCCCTCGCGCCCCGGAGGCCAGATTCTCGATCAAGCACGCTGGTTCACCGCTGAGGAAAGAGAGGCAGCGCAGAACGAGCTGGGGCAACTCCTCAGCGAGAGCAACATCGATATCTATCTGGTGACAATGGAGAAACTTCCACCGCAGGGGGTCGAGACATTTACCCGCACACTCGGCGAGACCTGGGCAAGATCTCCAGTATGGTGCGTTGTTTTTCAAGTCCCCGGCGACCCTGCTGGATTCCATGTCGAGGCAGGAGGTGAACAGATGGATTTGAAACAGATTGACCAGGCACTCAAGGAGGCAATTCGCCGCGCCAGAAGAGAAAACTCAGAAAAAGACCGCATCATGGCGGCATGGAGAGAGTGCTCTGAAAGCCTGCGCTTCATTCACGCATCACGTCTTAGACTGCATGAAAGACGTGTCGACGCCACGCATAACTACTATGATAATTTGGAAAAAGAAAAGCTGCGCAAGCGCACATATATCGCCGCTGGAGTTGCCGGGTTTTTGTTTCTCCTGGCACTCATCGTCATCATAACCAAGCGGATCAAATCCAAACGGGCCATCTTTGTTTTTCCGGAAACTTCATGGCGTATACGCTTCCAAGGCCCACACAGCGGTGGCAGCGGCATCGTGGTGAATTACCGACGCAAGAATCTAAAGTAAATCTAACATCGCCGACAAGCCATGTTCAACCCCTCAAAAATCATACCACTCCTCTGCCTCATCTTATCTGTTAGCGCACTGTCGGCAGAACCCAAACCCAATCAAAAAATCATCTACAAGAAAAATGCCACGGCTGACCTGAAGCTGCATGTGTTTTTCCCAAATGATCATGATGTAAAAGGCAAGACACCAGCGATTATCTTCTTTTTTGGTGGCGGCTGGAACGGAGGGTCACCCACGCAGTTCTACCCCCAGTGCGAGCACTTGGCAAAGCTCGGCATGGTGGCCATCAGTGCCGAATACCGCGTTAAAAAATCCCACGGCACAGAGCCCAAGACATGTGTGACCGATGGAAAGTCAGCCATGCGTTGGTTGCGCACAAACGCGTCCACTCTCGGTATCGACCCGGATAAAATCGCTGCCGGTGGAGGGTCAGCGGGCGGACATGTCGCCGCCGCCGTCGCCACGACCAAAGGATTTAACGAAAAAGGTGAAGACACCTCCGTGAGTTGCATGCCGCAGGCACTGGTTCTCTTCAATCCGGTGTTTGACAATGGACCAAACGGCTACGGGCACAAGCGTGTCAAAGCCTACTGGCAAGAAATCTCCCCGATGCACAACATCTCCACCACAACTCCACCAACCGTTGTCTTCCTCGGCACCAAGGACAGCTTAATCCCCGTCGCCACGGCCAAAGAATATCAATCGTTGATGAAAAAGTCAGACGTCCGCTGTGATCTGCACCTCTACCCCGGCGAGAAACATGGGTTTTTTAACAAGTCAAAATACGACGAGACCATCGCGGAGACCACCAAGTTTTTGACCTCCCTTGGCTACATCAAGGCAGATAAGTAAGCAGGCAAGCCAGAAGCCACTTAGTTCACCAGATTCCGTTTCTCACCCTTGAGAAACGCCTCAATGTTCTTGGCAACACCGTCAATGAGACGGGTGCGCGATTCGGCTGACGCCCAGGCGGTGTGCGGTGTGATGATAAGGTTCGGGATATCAGCACCTAACAAAACATGATCTGCAGGTGGTGGCTCTTCACATAGCACATCCAGACCTGCGCCCGCGATGGTTCCATTTTTCAAAGCTGCCGCCAGGTCTTCCTCATTGACGAGTTGTCCACGTCCCGTGTTGATCAGAAATGCGCTCGATTTCATCATACCAAGCGTCTCTGCGTTGATGATCCCCATGGTCTCGGATGTGAGCGGACAGTGAAGGCTTATAGCATCGCATTCTGAAAAAAACTGCTCTTTGGGTAATCGAGGACACATGCACTCGACCGAGTCTTCACGCGCGAGCGCAACGACATCCATGCCAAGACCTTGCGCAGCCTTGGCAACGGATTTCCCGATCGTCCCCAAGCCGACGATTCCGAGCGTCTTGCCGGCAAGATCCGTGATTGGGTAATCGAGACGGGTAAAGATTGGGGATTCAGCCCATTTCGCCGATTCCCCTGCAAGCCGGTGCATGTTGGTTGATAGATTGATCAGAAATCCGATGGTATGCTGCTCGACTCCAGCGGTCGAATAACCTGCCACGTTACACACAGGGATGCCTGCTTTTCTGGCAGCCTCAAGGTCCACACAATTGGTGCCCGTCGCTGCCACACAAATTAATTCCAAGTTCTTACAAACGGCCATCATCTCAGCATCAATCATCACTTTGTTCGTAATGGCAATTGTCGTGTCTTGCAACTTGACCGATGTTTCCTCGTATGAGGTGGTGGCATGCGTTTCAAGTTCACCAAACTGGTTCAGAGCATGGAGAGGCGTATCACCAACAGTGGCGGCATCAAGAAATGTGATTCGGTGCATAAACTCACCATAGAGCCCCTCCACAAGCACGGCAAGAAATGTGTTTGAATATCCCTAATGACGAACCTCGACAAGGGGCTGCAATCGACTCTATCCTCCGCCACACCTGATTACCCAATAAAGAAATGCCTGAATTTAATCCCAAACTACTGAATGACCCGTTAGATGCTGCTGATGAGTTAATCGACGGCCTTGTTGATGCCTACAATGGCGAGTGCCTGAAGGTGGGTGTACGTTCACTGGCGAAAAAAGATATCCCGGACGGCAAGGTTGCCTTGCTCGTCGGTGGCGGTGCCGGTCACGAGCCGATCTATCATGCGATGGTGGGTAAAAACATGGCGGACGGTGCCGCATGTGGCGATATCTTTGCCGCACCCGCGCCGAACATTGTGCAGGAAGCGACCCAGGCAGTGGACCGCGGCAACGGTGTGCTCTATCTCTACGGCAACTACGCGGGGGATGTTCTTAACTTCAACCTCGGTGCTGAAATGTCGGCGACTGATGGCACGGATATACGCACGGTGCTGATTGCCGATGACGTCTGCTCGGCACCCCCGGAACGCAAGAAGGACCGCCGCGGAATCGCTGGCCTGGTGCCGATCGTGAAAATTGCCGGTGCGGCATCACAGTCGGCAAAGACTCTGGATGACCTTGCCCGTGTCGCGGAGAAGGCATGTCTGCAAACCAGCTCGGTGGGCGTCGCCATGGCACCCGGGTCAATCCCGTCAACTGGCAAACCCACCTTTTCATTGGAAGAAGGAAAAATCGGTCTCGGTATGGGGATTCACGGCGAGGCCGGGGTCGGTGAAATCGAGATGACCACAGCGGATGAGCTGACACTCAAGGTGATGGATCTGATCTATCAGGATTACATCAATGACGATGAGGTCGATGCTCTCAAGGAAGGCGACAGCGTGGTTGTGCTGATCAACTCACTGGGTTCCACCACCATGATGGAGTGTCTGGTCTGCATGCGTAAGGTCAGGGAGTTTTTGGAACAAAAAGGCATCCGGATTTTTGATGTGATCATCGGGCCGTATGTGACCTGTCAGGAAATGGCGGGTATTTCCTTCTCACTCACCCGGGTGGACCAGGAGCTACAGGAGCTGTGGTCGATGCCATGCGAGTCGTTCTGCATTTCCAAAATGCAGGGGCCGCTGCACACAGGGGCAGTCGCTAGCCATGACTCGAATGATCATGTCCAGGCTTCAACCCAAAATGCAAAGACCGAGAAAAAACAAACCGTGGAGCTCTCCAGATCAGACACGGGGCTCAGTGTGCCTCAAGCACGTGATATGATTTTGAAAGTTGCCGATGCTGTCATCGAGGCGGAGCCGGTTCTTTCGCAAGCCGACCGCGATCTTGGCGACGGCGACCACGGACTGGGTATGGCACGTGGCTTCACAGCTGTGAAGGAGGCCCTCGATGGGGTTGATTTCGACACCCATCGCGACCTGTTTGCATCGGCCGGCAATGCCATGCTGACTACCATGGGAGGTGCCTCCGGTGTTGTCTTCGGTTCTCTGTTTCTCGCTGGCGGAACAACGATGCAGGGAGCCGATTGCTTTGGCTCCCACGAGCTTGCTCACTTATTGAACCGCGCTCTCGAGGACGTGATGGAGCGTGGCGGTGCCAAACCGGGAGACAAAACGATGATCGATGCGCTCCACCCCGCCGCTTTGACGGCTGCAGAAAATCTGGCCAGCCCCTTGCCCGAATCCTTGCAGGCAACGGCTCAGTCGGCTCGCAATGGCATGGAGGCGAGCAAGGACATGATCGCGACCATGGGGCGCGCCAAGACACTGGGTGAGAAGTCACTCGGCCTGCCGGACGCCGGTGCCATTTCGGTGACCATCATTCTGGAAACGATGAGGGATTTTGTTCACGTTACGCGAGACTAACCTGACCAATTCACAGCACATCTGATCCCAATGGGTTCACTCATACTGTATACTGAGGGCGCAGAGGGAAATTTGATGATTCGGATTCAGGTCAGATCAATCTGGCCTGTTATGACACGGTTGATTTTGCTCGAGACATCCTCACTAACGCCAGCCTGATCCGCCAGGGC
>JARFPV010000536.1 GCA_029288115.1 Akkermansiaceae bacterium
ACGGGGACCTCGGCGACGCCGTCGTCGTCCGTTTCAACCGAACCGATCCATTTGATGAGGTCGGCGAAGTCCTTGCGGATCATGACGGCCGGGGCGTCTTGTCCGGAATCAGCACCTCCGCCGTTTTCTTTTTTCATGGTAGCTTCAGCGTCTGCCATCTCCTCCAAAGCCATCCCCGCTGCAGGAGCGGCTGCGGCATCCGTGGCAAAGGCGTCACGGGACGTCTTGGCCATAAGTCGTCGGTTACCACTTCTGAGGGTGCCATACAAGTAGCCTCCTCCTCCTGCAGCTGCAAAATCGGCGAGGGAATGGCCGAAGGCACCCAGCGTTCTCATTCTTTCGGCATCTTTTGCGACAACGTTGTGCTCGTAGTGAGTGCCGGTGTAGGCATAGCCTCCGCTGAAGTGGCGACGCCATTTCCAGAAGAAAGTCTTAATGTCAGCCACGTTGCTGCCGCCGGAAATGTATTCGAGTGACTTGTCGTAAATGGTGAGGGCGAGGGAGCCTTTGACGGGTTCGCCATGCTGGTCGGTGACGCGCACCTTGACCTTGCCATCGGCGCGTGGCTTGAAGCGATCGCCACTCGGTAGCACGGCGACATTGAGCACACGTTTTTCGGGTGGCACGATAATCTCCCTGACCGTGGTGTGGACCTGTGCGTCTGATACCGTGGCTGCCTCGATAAAGAAATTGGGCATGTCTTTGAGCGAGACAGGGATTTTTACGGTAGTGCTCTGTCCTTTGATATTGATGATGCGGTGCTCGATCCCCCCGCGCAGGCTGAGTAGGACGGTGCTGTTAGGGCGTTTGGTGTTGATCAGCAGCTTCACGGTTGAGCCGTTCGTGTAGGTGCGCTTGTCGGCAATCAGCTCGATGTGGTTATACTGGAAACCATCGGCTGCCTCGCCGTCACCGCGGACAGTGAACAGGATGGCACCTTCTATTTTCCGGCCTTTTGCATCTGTCAGTGTAGCGGCGAGTCGGTATTGTCCTGCCTTGCCCGCCTGGAACTTGTGGGCGGCATTGCTGTCTGCGGTGGTTTTTATTTTCCAAGCCTCGACTTCTTTTTCAGCCACCTCGCCGTCCTGATCCGTGGTGATGCGGTAGAGGGTCAGCTTGCCTGAAGCAGGCACGTGCTTTCCGTCAGCGGTGCGTGATGCGATAGTTGCGTTGATGGGCTCACCGACGTTCGCGTATCCACGGTCGAGCCAGACGCTGACGTTAAAGGCCTTGCGAGCGGCGATGATGCTGCCCTTGCCGACGATGGTGCGGCGGGACGCATCGACTACTTCGGCGGTGACTGTGTACCGGTGGTCAGTATCGCTGTGAACGGCTTTGGCGAGGGCGGTATCGACCTCTATCTTGACCGTGCCGTCGGGACCTATTTCCAGTTCCTGTTCTAAGACGATTTCAGGTTGCTCGCCACCGCGGTGCCACCACCACGGGCTTGGGCAGCCACACCCCCAACGTTTCCAGCCTGGGTACCATGGTCGTTCGACATCAAGCCAGCCGTAGCCGTTGCCATAGAGCCAGTCCCAGCGACCGTAGGGGAACCATTTGTCGTTGTGGCGGGTGCGCATGACCTTGACCTTGACCTTCGCCTCGGCGACGGGTGCTCCGTGGTAGTAGTTCGCTTTGACGGTGGCGGTGAATTTTTCGCCGAGCTTCACGGCGTCTTTTGGGGCATCGACGTTGACCTCGAACTCCGGTTTTTTATATTCCTCGATGCGGAAATGGTGTGAGCCGAGCTGGCGTTTGCCGCTTTTCAGCATGATGCGGTAGCTACCGAGCTTGGCGTCCTCGGGAAGGTCGTAACTATACTGCACGCCTCCGTAGGCATCGGCAGTCAGGAGCCCTGATTTATAGACTTCAGCACCATCCGGGGCGTTGATGTGGACCGTGTATTGAGCTCCTGCATAGGTAGAAACATCCTTGAGCTCGTAGCTGGCATTACGATGCCAGAACTTACCAAATACCTTTTGCTTCGGTTGATAGACAGGGCGATCAGTGATGCCAAATGCCTTTGTGTTGCGCAGGGTGCCATGATCACGGATGTAGGAGTTGATGCGGCCGAAGCCGAAGAATGCTTGCCCCTTGTCTGACTTGGCGCGGACCATCCACTGGTATTTGGTATCCATCTCCCCGTTCTTGACGAAAACGGTGCCATCCTTACCGGAGGTGCGGGTGGCGGACTTGGTGAGGATATCGTATCTTCTTTCCTTGGTGCCATTTTTCCTTCTGACCTGGTCGTATCCAAGGAACTCCAGTTTGACGCCTGCTATGGGTTTACCGGTGATGGAATCCGCAACATAATAGAGCTCGCCATCCTTGATATCTTTTTTCACCAGGGTCAGGGCGTCGATCCAGACGACGGTGTGGGCGGTGACGCCATCCTCCAGCGCGGCGGAGATGAGGTAGACGCCGGGTTTTTTGGTCGGGATGCTGAGGGTGGCACGTGTGTCCCAGTGGTGATCACGGGGTTTGAGCTTATGGGTGCGCTTACCAACTTCTTTGCCGAGATATTTTTTCTTGCCGCCACTGACAAGATCATCGGCGAGGTTGTGCCAACGGAGCTTCTGCCAGTCAAGTTTGGCGGGGTTGCCTTGCAGGTAGTCCCATGAGTTGTCGATGATTGCGTTCATGTCGACCTCGCGGGCGGTCAACGTCACCGATTGGGCATTCCGGAAAACGTAGTTAATGGATGGCTCGGTGCCGATGGGATAAGCATTTCTGCTCGGTTCGAAACGACCCCAGTTGCCGATGATCTGCTTGAGAAGTTTTTTGCGGTTCTTAACTGAATTGTCTTTCGGGAATCGTTCGATGGTTTCCTTCAGGAGCACAACGGCTTTCTCGTGCTGACGGCGGTCGAGGTAGATCTGGATGAGCCGGTCGGCAGCGCTGTCATCGGTGGTGGAAAGCTCGCGGTAGATGCGGATGAAGTTCTGGTCGTCGGGCAGGTTGAAGCGTTTTACGCCGGTGGCGAGCTTGGCGACCGTCTCATTGTCCCCGAGTGTGTGCAGTTGGAGGATGCCTTTTTGGTTGTCCATATCCATGTTAGCGAACCACCCGTAGCTGTTCATGCTGGAGACACCGAACTGTCCGTGGAGGAACATGGCCCATTGCTTGACCTGTTTGTTTTGGTGGATGCAGAACCGCCATCGTTCGCCATCATTTTTGGCGGCTTCCCAGGATTCCGGGAGTTGGTAAAAAAGTGGGTTGCCTTCGGCGTCGACGGGTGCGCCTTGTGGGTTGCGGCCGCCCCTGTGCCATCGGCTTCCGGGTTCAACGTCTGGCAGTTTGGAGAGGTCGGTGAGCTTCTGGAGTCGCCACGCCCCGCTGTTCATCATCAGGGCTCGTGCGATGGAGCTGTAGATCTGGGATTTTTGGGCGTCTTCGGGATCGTTGTTGAGCGCTTGGGTGAGGATTTGCAAGGCACGTGCGCGGTCGCGGTCAATGGTATAGGCATATTGTCCGCCGCCACGGTGGTGGCCGCGTTTGAACTCACCGGCGACGATGTAGCCGTAGTGGGGAATGCTAATGTATTGGTTGCCGGCGGTGATGAGCAACTGTGTGTTCTTTGGGTGTTTGGTGAGAGCGGATTCAATCAGTTCATCGAGTTCAGCCATGCGCTGGAGGCGCTGAAGGCAGTTGTAGGCATGGTTAAGATCCTGGCTGGTTTTATTATCGCCATCGGCATCGAGGAGCTTTTTGTAAATCTCGAGGGATTCTTTGTAGTTCCCTTGTTTGGTGAGTTTTTCGGCCTGGCTGCGCTGTTTTTCGGCATTTTCCTGCGCATGGCAAATCGGCAAGAATAGGGCGCCGAATGCGAGGGTTAGACTGATGAGATTTCCTGTTTTCATGATGGTTTCTGAGATTGTGGGATTGGTGCTATTTGTAGAATGACACGCCTGATGGAAAATCCTTAGAATATTTTTCGGATTAATAACAAATGGTGAGTGGCGATCCAATCTTATTGGCGTGGAGCGACGGATTTGTGACAAAAAAATGGGACAGCATGTCTGCTGTCCCAAATGATTGATACGTGGTTGTTTTTTCGGCTGTTACTTGCTCTTGCGAGCGCGTTCATCTTTGACCTGCTGGGCGAGGCGTTTGACGTAGCTTTTGCCCTTTCCGTTTTTAAGGGCTTCGTTGACCCAGGCATCAGGGATTGTATCCAGCAAGTTGAATTGTTTGAAGGTGTTGATGAGGTTGAGTTGGGAATACTCGTTGTTTTTTTGGCTGAGCTCCTTGACGAGTGCCGATGTGGCGGATTCTTTTTTGCCGATGTTGATCAGAGCGGAAGCGGCTTGCACGCGGATGGCGGAATGCTTGTCACTGAGTATTTGTGCAAGGGCGCTTTGAGCAGGGGACGCGCCTTTACCGAGGACCACACAGCCTAGCGTCGCCCAGTAGCGCTGGAGCGGGTCGTCTGATTTGAGCAAGGAGACAAACTGCGGCAGGTTTTTGGGGTTTCTGGCGGACGCCTTGAATGCCAGATCGACCAGTGTGGGCAGTTTTTCTTTGTAGGACGCCATGTAGTCGTTGATGGGTGCGTTTGGGGAGAGCTCAGCGAACATGGGCTCGGGGATGACGCCGGTGTCTCCTATTTCGATCATGATTTCCTTGAGGCGTGCGCGCATTTTCTGGAGGCGCTCGGCGTGGGATTTGTCGTTGGCTAGATTCTTGACTTCCCACGGGTCGGCATGGGTATCGAACAGCTCTTCGACCGGTTGATTCGGCTCCCAGGTGGATTTGTGCCGGCCTGTGAGCTTGCCATCTTGCCAGGCGTCTTGCCACGCGTTCCAGCCGAGCTGGCCGAACTGGTAGTAGCTGTAGGGGGCGGCGGGGAGGTGTGGTGAGAATCGGCGGATGTATTTCCAGCGGCCGTCGGTGAGGCCCCGGCGCATGCCGTAGATTTCATCGAATCGGTCGGCGTAGAGGAAAACGACGTCATCCTCGCCGGGTGCGACGCGTTTGCTGCCTAGGAAGGCGCGGCCTTGCATCTGGTTGGGTTTTTCAAGGCCGACGAGTGAGAGCAGGGTGGGGGCGAGGTCGACGAATGCGACTGGTTCGTCGATTTTTGTTCCTGGTTTGAAGGGTGAGAGGTGTTGCCATTTTTTGGGGAAATGAACGAGCATGGGGATGTGGGAACCCGTGTCTTTCAGGTAGCGTTTACCGCGTGGTGTAATGC
>JARFPV010000539.1 GCA_029288115.1 Akkermansiaceae bacterium
GAGTCAGCGTCCCGTAGCTTGAGTCACACCGGTGGAGGAAACGAAGCTGGTGAAGCTGACTGACTAAGCCATCGTCAGGATGGTGAGCGAGTCACCGGGCCGTAACGCGAGTGAACCCACGGGTGGCCCCGACAAAAAAATAACTGCGGAGGCCGAGCTCTCTAGGGTGGAGCGAAGGCAGCAGGGTACGTCGCAGACTGACTGTTGAGGCGCATCCCTCCGCCGGGGTGGTAGGGACAGCACGGTGACAAGGGCATGCTAAGCAACTGGAGAAGCCGTCCTCGCCCCAGGCAGAAATGGCTGGAGCAAGGTAGGCCGTATAACCGGTTTCCCCGGGAAATCGGCCGAAGGCGAGACGGTGGCGGCCGGGTCCGTATGAGCGTTGACACAGGGTAATGCCTGTCGAGCAAAGGGGCCCTGCTGCACATCATGCTTTCAACAACACGAGAGGCAGCGGTGAGATGATAAAGCCACCGATCAGTCTGCAGGATCTGAGGAGAAAGCTTTACGTCAAGGCGAAGGCTGAACCGTCTTGGCGCTTTTGGGGTTTATATGTTCATGTGTGCAAGCACGAAACGCTCTATGAAGCCTATCGGCTGGCCAAGGAGAATAATGGCGCCCCCGGAATTGATGGGGTCTCATTTAAGGACATCGAGGTCGACGGTGTAGAGCGTTTTATCGATCAACTCCGTCAGGAGCTGGTCGAGCGGACATATCGACCCCAGCGGCTACGAAAAGTGGCGATACCAAAGGCCGGTGGCGGTAGCCGCGGTCTTTCGATTCCCACGATCCGTGACCGGGTGGTTCAGGGTGCGCTCAAGCTCATTCTGGAACCGATCTTCGAAGCCGATTTTCAACCGGGTTCGTTTGGTTATCGACCAAAACGCTCAGCGCATGATGCCATTGAGCGGGTCAGTAACGCCATTGCACAAGGTAAGACGTACGTCATTGACTTGGATTTGCGCGCCTATTTCGACACGGTGAGTCATTCACTGGTGTTGGACAAAGTGGCTCAGCGGGTTGATGACGATGCCATACTGCGTTTGCTGAAACTGATGCTCAAGGCATCGGGTAAGCGCGGGGTCGCCCAGGGCGGTGTTATTTCACCGCTGCTCAGCAACTTATACCTCACGGAAGTGGATAAGATGCTGGAGCAGATGAAACGGATCACGGTCCGTGGGTCATGGGCGGTGATGGAGTGGACACGTTTTGCTGACGATCTGGTGGTGCTGATCGACGGACATCCACGTCAGCGTGGATTACGCAGTGCGGTGGAACAACGCCTGCGCAGGGAACTGGCCAAACTTCGATTGGAAATCAATGAGGACAAGACCTGCCGGGTCGATTTGACTCAGGGTCAATGCTTCGCGTTTTTGGGGTTTCTCTTTCGCCGCATACGCAGCCAGCAGGGACGCTGGATGCCGCTGCGAATCCCCCAGATCAAGAAGCGTACTGCGTTACTGCGCAAATTAAAGGTGATTTTCCGTCGCTTTGTGTCCCAACCCGTCGAATGGGTGATCGCACTGATCAACCCGATTCTACGCGGCTGGGTGAACTACTTTGCGTTCGGGCATTCAAGCCGGTGTTTTGCGTTTGTGCGTCAGTGGGTGGAAAAGAAGATTCGGCGTCATCTGGCCCGTAGCCGCAAGCGCCAGGGC
>JARFPV010000545.1 GCA_029288115.1 Akkermansiaceae bacterium
CAGATGTGTATAAGAGACAGGTAGTATACTCTTCTCGTGAGTCTGAAAAATAAAATCACCGCTATTCAACAAGCCAAGGGCAACCGCCCACTTGCGGTTTTGACCGCGTATGATTATCCGACGGGGCGCATTCTCGACGAGGCGGGAGTCGATCTCATTCTTGTGGGTGATTCCTTAGGCATGGTAGTGCTAGGATACCCCGATACAACACATGTCACACTGGACATGATGGTTCACCATACTGCCGCAGTTGCTCGTGGTGTTACCAACGCCATCGTCATCGGGGACATGCCTATTCACAGCTACGACACACCGGACCAAGCCGTAGAATCAGCCACCAAACTTGTCGAAGCTGGTGCCGACGTCATCAAACTGGAAGGGGGCATTAAACAGGTGGAAAAAGTGCGCGCCATCGTCGCCGCCGGAATCCCCGTCATGGGCCATCACGGCATGCTTCCGCAGCGTGTGTTAGAGGAGGGCGGCTATAAGAAAAAAGGCAAAACCGAGGAAGAATCCTGCGCCATTCTGGAGGGCGCTCTCGCCCTGCAAAACGCTGGATGCTTTTCTATTGTGTTAGAGAGCATTGTCCCTGAACTCGCGGAGAAAATCACCACCGAACTCGATATCCCAACCATCGGCATTGGCTGCAAAGCGGCTAATCAAAAACAAACCTGCGATGGCGAAGTTGCTGTCATCACCGATGTCATCGGCTCCTATCCATGGTTCGTTCCTCCATTCGCCACCACCCGCGCCAACGTCGCAGATGACATCAAACGCGCCGTAAAAGAATACATCGGCTCCATCGGGTAATTCACTCTTCCACATTCACCATTCACCATTCTTAAGTGCCTAGCCCTGAAAAAATAGCCGCTCTCGAAGCACGGATGGCAGGGCTTGGAATCACCGAGGACACCCTGACGGAAAAATTCATTCAGGGCAGCGGCAGCGGCGGCCAGAAGATCAATAAAACCGCCTCCTGCGTCTACCTCAAACACACACCAAGCGGCATCGAGGTGAAGTGCCAGCAGCAAAGGTCACGAGAACTCAATCGCTTCCTCGCCCGACGCGAACTCTGCGAGCGACTCGAGGAAATCCGCGACGGAAAAAAATCCGCCAAACAGCAGGCACGTGAAAAAATCCGCCGCCAGAAACGCCGCCGTTCTCGCCGCGCCAAAAACCGCATGCTCGACAACAAATCCAAGCATGCAGAAAAGAAAAACCTGCGCAAGCCGCCTGGTAAGAACGACTGACTTGGATGTTTACTTGTAGTGCTCAACCTCGGTTGGCTCTTCCGTTCTGAGTTTTTTACAAACCGTTTACCCAAGAATCCAGGATCTGAGGTCATGATGTCGATCATGAAAAGAATCCTTTGTCTCATTACTTTGATTGGATGCGTCCATGGCGCAGGTGCTCATCCTATCGTTAGGCACAATTCAGTCTCTGGCAGCACCTACAAAATTGAAGTGAAAGAAGGATCGTCGATCTATGCGAGACCTCAATTGGCTCAATTAAAAATCAAACCGTGGGGCCGCGACACCACATTGACCGTCGATTGGGCAATGGTTCAGGAA
>JARFPV010000606.1 GCA_029288115.1 Akkermansiaceae bacterium
CCTTCGAAAACAAAGTCGGCTGGTCCGGTCAGGGTGACGTTAGTGAACGATTGGGCGCCTGAATTTTCAAAGCCAATCTCGAGGGTTTCGCCTCCTGCGACGTCAACCTTAACCGGGGATGAGGCACCAGTTAGCAGGTTGTGAATCAGGGCGCATGCTGTCATTCCTGTGCCGCAGGCAAGGGTCTCGCCCTCGACTCCGCGTTCGTAGGTGCGGATGGCGATATGGGAGTCGCTCGTGACGGATACAAAGTTGGCATTCGTGCCATTCGGGGAAAAATGATCGTGGTATCTGAGTGCTGCACCATGTTTGATGACGTCCAGGTTTTCCAAGTCATCTACAAAGACAACAGCGTGAGGTACACCGGTATTGATTGAGTGGACGGGGTGATCGAGTCCTTCAATCGTTACTGGAGCATCCATCTCCAGATCGAATGGTTCGGACATCGCAATACGGATTTCCTCACCAAGGATTTCTGCGCCAAGTGTGCCTGCGATGGTTTCGAAACTTACCTCGGTAGTGCCTTCGCTCATCAAGGAAGCGGTGTATTTCCCGAAGCAGCGGGCGCCGTTACCACACATTTCAGCTTCGCCTCCATCGGCATTATAATACCTGAACTTAAAATCAGCCCCTTTTTCGGCAGGCTCCACAGCAAGCAATCCATCCGCACCCACGCCGCGCTGGCGATCGCACAGGAGGGCAATCTGGTCGCTGGTTAAGTTGATGTCGAGGTTACGGTTGTCGATGACTACGAAGTCATTGCCAGCGCCGTTCATCTTGTGAAAGTGAAGGTTCATGCTTGTTCTGGGTTTTTGGTTGCGTGGATCAATGGCTGGATAAACTCACCAATGATGGCCGGCAATGTGGACGCATCCGAGTTTTCTGCAACTTGATTGACTATGGCTGAGCCGACCACTACTCCGTCAGAGACGCTGGCTGTAGTGGCCGATTGTTCCGGAGTATTGATGCCAAAACCGATGCAGACCGGAGTGTCAGTATGCTGTTTGATCGATTGCACAAGCTCGCCAATATGTGCTGACGGAGCGGCTTGGGCGCCTGTCACGCCCATTCGGGAAAGTGCGTAAATAAAACCCTCGGACTGCTCGGCGAGCATCTTAATGCGCTCGGGCGGTGTTGATGGCGAGATCAGTGTGATATGTTTCAGGCCTTCCGAACTGGTAAGCTCCTGATTGTTTGCCACCTCGTCCGGCGGTAGATCCAATAGCAGAATCCCGTCGGCACCCGCTGCCGCAGCATCGGTGTGAAATTTTTCATAACCATAGGCATAGACTGGATTCAGATATGTGAAGAGCACCAGCGCAGTATCATGGGTGCTGCGGAATTCCCGGATCATATCCATGAGCCTGGGAACCGACATGCCAGCCTTGAGCGCGCGCTCTGCCGCGAGCTGGTTAACGATGCCATCGGCCTGAGGGTCGGAGAATGGAACACCTAGTTCAATCACGTCAGCTCCAGCATCGGCGATGGCGCGAATAACCTCGAGAGAGCGTGAATAGTCGGGATCACCCGCGCAGACGTAGGCAACGAAGGCGGCTTGGCCATCGTTCCGGAGGGTTTCAAAGGTGTTGTCGATACGGTTGCTCATGTCTTGTGCACGCACGGAATAAGCAGGTTTGGCAAAAAAGAAAACTCCGAATCGTGTCTGGTAGGGTGAAAAAACGTTAGGTGCGGGGAAAAATCACCCAAATCCCTTAAACAGGCATAAAAGGCCCGATTTAATTAACTTTAATTGATTGTCTTTTTTCCTTGCCATTTAATTTTAAAATATATATATCCTTTCTAAGCTTCACGGCTATCCTTATATGAAATCCAATTGCAAAGCACCGAAAGTCGGGTTATCCGGCGGTTTAAGTATCGGGTATCAGTCGCGTTTGGCGACTACGAATGGCGAAATTGAGCTCGGTAGTGGGACACATTATTTGCTGGCTCGCAACGGCAGGGGGAAAACAACTTTGCTGCGCACGCTTGCTGGAGTGATTAAGCCTCTGGGTGGAGGTTTTGACTGTGAAGGCAGGTGTCAGCTTCTCAGTGAAGATCTCGCGTTTGATCGTGAATTACCCGCCAAAGTCATTTTCAAGAGTCTTCTGGACAAGAAAGCATTTGTAGAAGCCATGGATTTGGCGGACAGGCTTGAGTTGGATACCAAGAAGCCCTACGGGAAGCTATCCACGGGGAATAAGCGTAAAGTTGCGCTATTGGTTGCCGAGTTTTCTGTCAAGGAAGGTCGTTCTGATATTCTTCTGCTCGATGAGCCGTTTACCGGGCTGGATGCTTTTGCACGCGAGATTTTCCAGGAGCTCTGGGAGAAGCGCAAGGATGGTGTTCTCCGCTTGGTCAGCTGCCACCCAGATTTTGATTCCATGGAAATGGAAAGCTCGGTGCTCATTAGTGAAGGGAAAATCTACCACCTCCAGGGTGATAGTGCGCCCAAGCAATGGGGTGACCTTAAAACACAACTCAACTAAAACCCAAGTAAACTATGCAACTCTACCGTTTGACATTGGCTACGATTCTTCAGCGTAAAGTCTGGATCGTTGCAATGCTTTGCGTCCTGGCTTTGCCGATTATCCTTCCCTACCTAACCTCTTACGAACGCAACCCGTCGCTCATCGAGCCGGCACGCGCGCAAGCTGCTTGGATTTGTCTATGGGTGGTTTCCCTGGCTTGGCTGCTGTTTCAAGCGGCTCGCTTCGGTGATGAATCTGCAAGGTCTGGCCTTGGTGCTTATTTCCTGAGTACAGGAGTTTCCCGACTGAGTCAGATGGTGCAGATATGGCTGGCTTGCCTCACATTTCTTATCCCGTTTGTGATTCTGACCGTAGCCGTGTGCCTGATCGGTGCGATGCCGAGTGGCGAAGGACAGATCCAAATGTGGGTGGCAACCAATCTGCAGTATGCGGCTTTGTTTTTGCTAGTGGTCGCTCCGCTGGCGTTGGTGGCAATTTCAGTGGGCAGCCGATTTGGAGCAACAGTGGGTTATCTTCTGCCCCTGAGTTTGAGTTTATATGGCATCTACGGTGTTGGCTACCTTGCCTTGATGACAGCTGAGCAGGGGAATTTATTGATTGAGTGGCTCTATGTAATTTCACCGCACTATCACCTGGCTGATTTAACACCTCGCCTAGTGTTTAAGCATGGCAGCATGCTTGCCCCTGAATTTCTTCAGTTGGTCGCCTACTTTGTGGGCATTAAACTGGTGCTTTCCATGTTCTCCACAGTTTGTTTCCAAGCCAAACCAGCTGCCTAACAGTCATTATCATGAACACACTCTCAAAAAAACTGATTCTATGCGTGGCGACCGGCGCCGGCGTTGCCCTGTGGGCTGGATTCGGTCAGAAGCTCAAGAGTGAGGGCAAGTTTGATTACGAGCCCAATGTGGCTTGTATGAAGGGGAGTCCGTATGGAAAAGTGCTAGCCCTTGCGATGCAGGGATCCATCGACTTCTATTGGCACAAGGGAACCAATCATGAGCATGCTGAGACACTTAATGTCGAGCACGATCACGAGCACGGCGGCCACCATCACCACGGTGATCATGGTCACAGTCATGGCGGACACAGTCATGGTGGACACAGTCATGGTGGACACGATCACGGCGATCCTCAGGAGCAGGTGACAGCCCAGGAAAAGGGCCATACATTACCCTTGCATGCGCGTGCCAAGAAAAAGCTCAAACTGATGGCGGCGACTGCTCACCGTCGGACAGATAACAAGCCGATCACTCCTGCCCACAGAAAATACATTCAGGGTGTGACGGAGGACAAACTCAGGCTCGCATACGATCTGGATCCATCAAACTACACAAATTACGGCAACCTCCATTTGTTCATCGCCACGACTACATTCGGTAGAGAGACTGCCAATGATGCCGCAGCAGTGAGGCTTGCCAAGCGTACACTGGAATACTGCAAGAAGGACGAAATCGATCCAGCTGCATGGACC
>JARFPV010000637.1 GCA_029288115.1 Akkermansiaceae bacterium
GGTCTCCAAGCCGACATCACCGTATTCACCACCCGCCCTGATACCCTGTTTGGCGCCACCTACATGGTGCTCGCTCCCGAGCACCCACTGGTTGACAAGATTACCACCACTGATCAAAAGGAAGCCGTCGAGGCCTATAAACAATCCTGCGCCAGCAAGTCCGATCTCGAGCGTGGTGACCTGAACAAAAACAAATCCGGTGTCCCCACCGGAGCTACCGCCACCAACCCCGTCAATGGCGAGCAAATCCCCGTATGGATTGCTGACTACGTCATGATGGGCTACGGAACCGGTGCGATCATGGCAGTGCCCGCGCACGATGAACGCGATTTCGAATTTGCGACGAAGTTTGAATTACCCGTCATCCAAGTTGTCCAACCTAACGACGGCTCCGACTGGCAGGGCTTCACCGGCAACGGCGTCTCCGTCAACTCCGGCTTCCTCGACGGACTGAAAACCCGTGACGCCAAGAAAAAGATCATCACTTGGCTGGAAGAAAATGGCAAAGGCGAAGCCAAGGTGAACTACAAGCTGCGCGACTGGCTATTCTCCCGCCAGCGCTATTGGGGCGAACCTTTCCCCATCCTCTGGGAGGATGGAAACCATAAAGCTGTTCCCGAGTCCGAGCTTCCAGTCCTGCAACCGGACATGGATGACTTCAAACCAACCGGCTCGCCGGAAGGGCCGCTCGCCAAAGCAACCGACTGGATCAATTACTCCGAAACCGCCAAACGCGAAACCAACACCATGCCCCAGTGGGCTGGATCGTGCTGGTACTATCTGCGCTACTGCGATCCCAATAACCAAGATCGCTTCATCGGTGAAGATTCTGAATCCTACTGGTCTGGCATTCAAAACTCACAACTTAACACTCAAAACTCAAATCCCCATGGAATGGTGGATTTATACGTCGGCGGCACCGAACACGCCGTTCTGCACCTGCTCTACGCCCGATTCTGGCACAAGGTGCTTCACGATCTAGGTCATGTCTCGACGATCGAACCATTCCAACGCCTCGTAAACCAAGGCCTGATCCTCGGTGAAGACGGACAAAAAATGTCCAAATCCCTCGGCAACGTCGTCAACCCTGACGATGTGGTCAAGGAATACGGTGCCGATGCCCTGCGCCTCTACGAAATGTTCATGGGACCTCTCGAACAAGTCAAACCATGGCAAATGAAAGGCGTCGAGGGTGTCGCTCGATTCCTCGCCAAGGTCTGGCGCCTTGCCTTCGAGCAAAATCAGGAAGGCGAATGGGTATTGTCAAACAAGCTGACCGATGAAAAACCTACCGACAAAGATCTGCTCAAGGTCCTTCACGAGACCATCAAAAAAGTCGGCGAGGACATCGAGAAGCTCTCGTTTAACACAGCCATCTCTCAGATGATGATTTGCACCAATGCCTTTGGCAAAGCGGACAAACTCCCCGCCTTGCTGATGCGTGACTTACTCAAGTGCCTGAACCCATTTGCACCGCATATTACCGAGGAGATCCACTTGAAAATAGGTGAGGCATTTCCATCCGCAAAATGCAGCAAGTCCCGAATCCTTGCCGACCGTGCATGGCCAAGTTTCAATGAGAAGTTCCTCGTTGAGGATGAAGTGGAAATCGTCGTGCAAGTCAACGGCAAGCTGCGTGGAAAAATCAGTGTTTCACCGGACACGCCTAAAGATGAGATCGAATCCCTCGCTCAGCAGGACGCCAACGTCATTCAGCACATCGAAGGAAAAACGGTGCGCAAAATCATCGTTGTGCCTGGACGCCTCGTGAACATTGTAGCGAACTAGCCCAATGAACGTCGAAAAGGTCAAATACGTCCTCTGGGCAGCCGATTACCAACGCTGCCTGAATTTTTACCGCGACCTATTCGGCGGAGAGATTTCTTTCTCTAACGAGACATGGAGTGAAATCGTCATCGCAGGTGCCACCATCGGCATCCACGGCGGCGGCGAAGGAAAACGCACATGGACCGGACTGAGTTTTCAGGTTGATGACATCCGTGCCGGGATTGAGCTACTCAAAGAGCACGGCGGCGACCTGACCCGTGAACCAGTCGATACCGAGGAGGAACCGATCCATCTTGCAATGTGCGTGGATACCGATGGCAATGAGTTCATGATGACCTGTCGCCGTGACTGATCAATCTCGACTCCTGTCGTATCCTATGATGAAATCAAGTATGCCCAAATGGTTCATCATCCTCATCTTCGGCGCTACGCCGCTGGTATTTGTATCTTGTAAGGAAAAACCCCAGAAGAACAATGAGGCAAATGAACCCGACGAAGTAAGCCGATCAATCAATGAGGTGACCGACATGTATGCCCGCCAGATTGAGGGTGAGGGTGATTTGCAATCGGACAACGACACCCTTACGCGCGCAATCGAAGCCGCCCGCCAGGCTGAAATGTCATCGACCGGGCAGAAGGCCGCCAACCATATGGTGCTGCGTCACTGGCTCACCTTGATGCGGGATCAGAATTTAGCACAGGTCGAGCATCAAGCGCTAATTCAGGAGGGCTCGTTCTATGAAAAAGTGACAACCGCAGAGGAGATCGATGCCCTGTCTCAGAAGATCCACAAATACCTCGAGTATAATCAGGAAGTTCAACAGAAAACAAAAACCGGCTGGATGCTCCAACTCAAGGAACTTGCCGAGGCCGATGGCCAGGACTCCAAACACGTCGCAAAATCGCTTGGCGAAATCTCCAGCAGCTTCAACCTCATCAAAGCTCAACTGCTCATTATTCGGCAAAAAGATGATGAAATGTGTCATGCCATTCTCAATCAGCACAAGGTTCTCAAGCAAGCAATCGGAAGCTGGAAGTGGGATAAAGAGAAGGCCATACCCGTCTTTGATTCACCGGAAACACAAGAGGAATTTAACCTAACCGATCAAGCCATCAGGAAAGCAATCAAGGAACAGAATGAAGCCCAGGCGAAAGTCCTGGCAATCCAGCAAGGCGGTTAACAGCGTAGCCTACTTCAGCTGTTCACGATCCGATTTCTTCAAACCCTTGACCACAAGATCGTAGGAATGATCGATCAGTTCTCGCACAAGATCAGCGGGTAAGGTTCCATCAAGATAGACACTGTTCCAGTGCTTTTTACTCATGTGATAACCGGGGCGAATCGCCTCATGTTGATCACGTAACTCAAGTGCACGGTCGGGATCGCACTTCAAATTTACAAAAGCCGGGTACTCATCAGGATCCGTGAGTGCGAACACTTTCCCCACCACTTTGTAAACCAAGACCTCGGGGCCAAAGGGTGTAGTTTGCTCCACTGCCTTTTTGGAGAGACAACAATCGATGACCTCGGCGACCGTCATAACTAGGGAGCGGGGACAATCCTGTCCCCGGTTGTTTGAGGCTGCGGACAGGAGTGTCCGCACTCCCTATGTGAAATCCACTTCATCCTTATTAAATATTTCCGGATCATAGTCGTCATCCATCCATTCAGCGTATCCTTCCATACATTCCTTGTATCCAAAAGGCCCACCGCAATCCTCAGGAGGGCAGGCACGTTCACCTCCTAACATCCTCGGGACATCCGCATCATCGGTCTTTTCCTCAATCACTATCTCATGTGTCCATGAATCAAAAAAGTCATACCGATACATGAGTCGGATCGGTAATCTTCGTCGGCCTACAAATTCCGCCAGCGTGATTTCCTTCTCATCGGTGAATTCGTCCCTCGGCCCAACTTCTTCCTGTGTGTTCGAAATCACATTCCCCAGATGCCTGCCCTTGCCATGGCGAAATTGGTGATCCTGCTCATCGTTCCACCCCATCGCCCTCTGCAAGTAAGTATGTAAATCAGCGAAAGTAGCTGACTCAGGCACGCAAAGTCGCCGCCAAACCTGCGGCTCGATTTCGTAGAGGAATACTTTAATTACATATGCACTCACAAAAAGAGTGTAGACACACAGGATACAGAAGTTCAATCAAACATACTCTTAAGATCCGCAAAAAAGTCAGCTGCTTCCTCCTCACTAACCTCGGCGCCCATGATGTCGTCGTAGTCGGTTTGCTCAATGTATTTGTCATCCAGTTCCATCAGGAAACTACTAGGCTCGCTCGCCACTTTTTGTCCCCATTTGGTGCGCACGGGACACCAACTTAACGTGCAACGATCCTGCGCGCGGGTGATCCCGACGTAGAGTAGGCGGCGTTCCTCGTCGCGTGTACCTTCCTCAATACTGCGTTTATGCGGGAGTGTCCCCTCTTCAAGACCAACGAGGTAAACCACCGGATACTCGAGTCCCTTGGAGGCATGCAGGGTGATGAGAGTGACGCCACGCTGTTTTTCGATATCAGAGTCTTCTTCGCGGTCGCGTGCCAGGGCTGAAAGGTCGAGGTATTTTTGCAAGGTATGACCTTTTTTTGAGGCGTCTTTGAGGTCCTGCACAATCGTATCGATACTGTCACGGCGCATGTCTGCCTCAGCCTCGTTTTTTGAGTTACGTTTAATCCACTCGATATAGCCGGTCTCTTCCAATAACTCCAACATGACCACACCCATATCTTCCTGGCAGGTCGTCATGCGCTCTCGGTAGATGAGCATCATCTGGGTGAAACTCTGGATGGCATTGCGTGCCTTCGTTGAAAAACTGTCAGAAGGAACACCCATCGCTTCCCACACGCTACCGCTTCGCTCGCGCGAAATGTCGGTTAGCAAAACGGCTGCCGCCTGGCCAATTCCACGCGGTGGTGCATTCATGATGCGCAGCAATGGAACATCGGCATCAGGGTTCGCAAGCACCTGTAGATAAGCAAGGATATCACGCACCTCACGTTTATCGTAAAAGCTTTGTGCACCGATCATTCGATAAGGGATCTGCTCGGCACGCAGGGCAAGCTCCAGGTGGCGGCACTGGGAATTCGTACGGAAAAGAATCGCCACATGCTCCAAGGGAATTTTCTCCACACGGTGCAGATCGGTGATTTCATGAGCAATGAACTCCGCCTCTTCCTCGTCACCCGGCATGGAGATTACACGGATATTTTCTCCTCCTGGCTTCACGGCACGAAGCTTCTTCTCCCGCCTGCCAACGTTGTGCACGATCAGCGAGTTTGCGGTGTGGATGATCGAATCCGAGCTGCGGTAGTTATTCTCCAGGCGGATGACCTTTGGGTTTGGGAAAAACTTTTCAAACTGCAGGATGTTTTCCACCTCGGCACCGCGCCATCCATAGATGCTCTGGTCATCATCACCCACAACACAGACGTGATAGGGTTTTCCAACGAGTTGTTGAAGCAGGCGCATCTGCAAACCGTTGGTGTCCTGAAATTCATCCACGGTAATACGTGTCCACCGACCCCTACAAATCTCTCGCACATCGTCATATTCGCGCAACAATCGCTCAGCGAGAAGCAACAGATCATCGAAGTCCACTGCGTTTTGAGCGCGTAATTCATTCTGATAGGCCTTGGCGATATCCGCGACAAATGGGTCATCGATGGAATCGGCATCTCCGCCGGCATTCTTTGCCTTGGAAATCATCGACAGCACCATACCAGGCTCAATTTTTTCATCGGCGCCGCCTTTCCTTACAATGATTTGCTTAATCAAGCCGGTCTGATCATTACCCGTGTAAATGGAAAAGTTCTGTTTATAGCCAAGCCGGTCTATCCCAGTGCGCAAGATCCGCACGCAAAGCGAATGAAATGTGCAGACGGTGATCTCTTTGCCAGCTGCCTTGCTGACCATGTCACTGACACGCTCGCGCATCTCATTCGCGGCCTTGTTCGTGAAGGTGACCGCCAGGATGTTTTCCGGTGCGATCCCGCGCTCTACCATATGTGCAATGCGGCAGGTCACTGTCCGCGTTTTCCCCGTTCCAGCTCCTGCTAGAATAAGCACCGGCCCATCCAGTGCATTCACGGCCTCGGCTTGGGCGGGGTTGAGGCTGGATACTTCGAATGACATGAATGATGAACGCTATAGCAGGGCGCGCGCAGGGATAGCTTCAAAGCCTCAAGTTTAAAACTCCAAAGTGAGTTAAGTTCCATGTTTTAAATTCCAATTATCAGGAATAGGAAACGGCGTGCAAAAGCACGCCGCTAAAGCTTGAAATTTGGATTTAAAACCTGGAATTTCCTACCTTCCCGGGCTCACCTCGGGAGTGACATCGAACTCTGTCTCTTATACACATCTGACGCTGCCGACGAAGATTGTCTAGTGTTGG
>JARFPV010000642.1 GCA_029288115.1 Akkermansiaceae bacterium
GCCTAGGTATGCCAGGCTCACACCCAGAGCGATGGGCGTGTCCATATGCAACACACCGATTTGTAAACCATGATAGGCACGTTTGATGAACCACGAACCGCCCACGAGCATAGCGAGTGTGGCAGAGAGAAATGTGATCAATTCAAAGATGTTTGCGAACGCGAAGTCCGACGGCATGTTCAAGTAACGAGGCAATGAGAATGCCATGGCGTTGACGGCAAATGCCGAACAAATCCCCATACGGGTGCTGAGTTGACGAAACTCACCACGGTGCTTTCCGCCAGTTCGCTCAGTGCCTAACAAATATCCAAACTTCTGGAGCTCACGGGCAAACGCAATGATGTCACACTCGTCACGTTGCCATGTGAGATGAATACTACCCGTCGCGGGAATGATGTCACATCGAAGTGCGCCATCGTGCCGTAAGAACAGCTTTTCAACGAGCCAGACGCAACCGATGCACGAGATCCCCTGAAGGCTTCCTTGGAACTCACTGGTAGATGATTCAGGGGAGTTCGCCTCAAATTTATCGATGACCTCTTCAAGCCAGCTGAGGTCCATCTGCTGGAACGGTTGATCGCGCAAGGGATTGGTGGTTTCCCCGCGCTTCAGGTCATAAAATTTTTCCAGACCTTGTTCGTGAATCAGCTGATAAACAAATTCACAGCCAGTGCAACAGAAGCCTGACTCCTTCTGCGATGGTTTCAGTGGAGTGCCGCAATGAATACAGTCCGTGTGCACGATGCGCAGCTAAGTTGGGGTAGCTGATCCGATCAATCAAAAAAGGGGCCGCCCGTAACATTCGGACGACCCCAAGAACCCTAAACGAAGAATGTGATTAGAACTTATAAGTCAGATCAAACGTGAATCGCTCATCGGTAATGTTTTTCTGTTTGCCAGTGAGTGGGAATTCATAGGCAAGACCAATGGAGCATTGATCGCAGAGGCGGCTGCGGAAACCGACTGCCATCGTGGCATACTCAGCGCCATTACTACCAGCGGCACCCCAGTTGAGGAGATCGGCACCTTCGAATCCAGCAACGGCCGGAACTGCCCCAGCGACTTGTTTGGTAAAGCGTCGGCCGCCATCACCGCTGTCGAGAACGCGGAAGTAATTCAGTTCAACGAGTGGAATGAACCATGGGGTTACTTCATAACTGACGTGAAACGATGCAAATCCGCTCGAAGCGAAGTCATTTTCAAATGGTAGCTGAAGTCCGAGTGCGCCAGCGAACTGCCAGTTATTGTGGAGCTTGAGGTTTTGCAGGGTTAGGTTAATTGAACCATCTCCCTTGCCTTGGAAAACACCTTGGCTACCGGTAGGTAGCTCGATCACCGCGGATCCAGAAAGTGCATATTGGTTCGCATGATCAAGGATGAAGGCGTACTTTAAACCAGCGGCAATGTTGGCAAAGCCACTGGAATTGGTGAACGTATTGTTCGGGTTGAAATCAACATATCCATCCTTCATGGCGACAAGCGAGAGTCTTTCATTGAAGGCATATTCAAGCTGAAGGGCGTAGAGGTTCATGTTACCTCCCATGGGGATCCTGACACCATTAGCAAGTCTGATTCTGTTTGGGAAAGTATGGTGCATGTAGATGAAGCGCGCCTGTGTTTGCGGAAGCGCGGAATCAAACAAGGTGGGATTGGAAATGGTGTGTCGTGCCGCTGCAAAACCTCCAGTGTCTGGGGCAGGAAGAGGGGTGATATCCGGGCCAGCAAGGGTAGCTGATGTCAGTGCGGCAGAGCAAATTGCAGTAGTGAGTATGTTTTTTTTCATATCTGTTTGTTTAAATGTCTGGTTGTCAGGCCTTGGCGAACCATCGCCTCGGTCATTGATCGGCCGCAGTCTGCCACTGTGTGGAAAAAACCGCTACTCATGTGCTGCTCTACGATGCGCAAATACTGCTATTGTAATTCAGGGACAACAGCTCGGCAATTCAGAGGATTTTTCCTCATCTGGAGCTGTTTGCTCGATCGGCTCAGCTGCATTGGCAGAATTGATCAGCGGAATCGTATCGTGAAGTCGCCATGCCATCATCAGTGCGGCTGTAAGCGCAAGGCCTTTACGCAGACGGGGCATCCATTTGTTACCCAGTCTCAGCTGGAGCTTCTGCATGCCGAGCTGGGTTGCCCAGAGTAGGGGAGTTGTGCCGACACCGAACGCGAGAGCAAATTCTGCACCCCGTAGCGGGTTGCCAGTCGCGAGGCAAGCGGCGAACAGAAGGTAGAGAGGAGCGCAGGGCAGGGCGGGGGTTGCAAGGCCCATGATCAGTGATCCGCGTGTGGCTGATAGGCGCAGCGCCTTGAATCGCAGCCTCGTCAGCCAGCGGTTTAGAAATGCCGGACGTGGAATTTTTTTCTCAAGCCCAAAGGCAATCGCAATAAATATGATCACCAAAAACCAGGGGAGGACCACCGCAGGTGATTGGAAAAAACGGACTAGGAACTGGTCGCCGATCGCGCCGAACAGCGCACCGATCATGCCGTAGGAAACGAGTCGTCCTCCGTGATAGGCGATAGCGGAACCGATCCGACTGCTTTCGTCTTTCTTGAGCGCACTGAGTGAGCAGGCTATAGGGCCGCACATGCCGGCGCAGTGAATGCTGGTAATCAGTCCGGCAGCAAGAGCGAGGGCCGGTGTATTGATCTCAGTCATCATTGGTTTCCGAGGGTTGTTTGTGTTTGGAAGACGGGGAGTTCTTCAGCAACTCCTCAGCTTCTTGAGGATCGACAACCTGGTCGCCGGCTTGGTCGGCTAGGAAATAAAAAGTTCCCCAGACAAGCATGATCACGAGGTAAATGCCGAGCAGGATCAGCCATGGGCGTTTCTTGGGTAGGTGAATCATGGCTCGGTCACAGGTTCGGATTTCGCTTCGAGTAATTTCTTACGGTAAAGCTTTGGGCTGGGGCCTAGGAAGCGAACTTCCTTATCCACTGTGGTGCCATCGAGTCGGGATTTGACTTCGATAGTGAATGAAAAGGCTCCATCGTATTTCATGGCAGGGGCAATAGCTGCAATACTGTAGGTTTTTTCTTCCTGAGCTTCCAGCACGATTCCGCTGATAGTGCCACTGGTGGTCAACCATTCTGGTGCGTCCTTGAATGCGATGTCAAACGTGACCTCCTGATTGCGTTTGTTGTAAAGGTGGATTTGATACACGTTACGGACGCCAGTGTCATCTTTCTGATAGGTTGTTCCGGGCATTTTGTTCACCTGGGCGGTGAAGGGACGGGCTTTTTTGTAGGCAGTGAAGCCAAATGCACATGCCCCTAACAACATGAGTGCACAATAGGCGAAAATACGTGGACGCAGGATTTTTTGTTGATTTCCCTGGAGTGCACTGTGCGAGCTGTAGCGAACCAGCCCCTTGGGTTTATCCAGTTTATGCATGATGTCATCACAGGCATCAATACAGGCGGCGCAGCCGATGCATTCGAGTTGCAGGCCATTGCGGATATCGATGCCGGTAGGGCACACGTTGATGCAGCGGCGACAGTCGATACAGTCACCATGGCTGGGATCACTCGCCTTTCCACGTGGCTCGCCACGGTTTTCATCGTAGCCGATGACCATGGTGTTGTCATCGGACAAGGCTGACTGAATTCTGCCGTAGGGGCACATGACGATGCAGAATTGCTCTCGGAACCATGAGAAACAGAAGTAGAGAACGATTGTCAGAAAAGCAATGGCGCCGAAGGAAATACGATGGTCTCCGGGGCCTTCCTTAATGAATCCGTAGAGCCCTTGAAGCGATACAAAGTAAGAGATGAAAATATGAGCAATCAGAGTGGAACACAGGATGTAGAGACCGTGTTTGATGGCTCGTTTGGCAATTTTTGAGCCGCTCGGTGGTGCATTGTCGAGCTTTTTGCGGGCAGGGGCGTCTCCTTCGACAAGGCGTTCGATGCGACGGAACACATGATCGAGAAACAC
>JARFPV010000427.1 GCA_029288115.1 Akkermansiaceae bacterium
GTTGCATTTCGGGTAACAATGAGCAGGCGTGTTTTGAGTTTATCAGTCCCGAGCAGGGCTGGTTTGCCTGATTCGGAGAGGAGTTGCTGGAGCAACTGCGTGAGTCCCCGGTGGTGGAACTTACTCTTGATACGCCCCATGATGTTGCGCTTTAGAAACATTAGCTTACCGCTATCGATATAGAGCTTTTTGATTTCAGCGATCGGCATACCCCATGAGATCAGAGAGGCGATGATAGCTCCCGTGCTAGTACCGCCGATGTAGTGAAAGTGATCGGATAGAGTGAGCTCAGGGTTGCCATGTTTATCACGTAGGAGGGCTTCCATACGCTGAAGAATGCATAGGGTGAAAACACCACGTATGCCTCCGCCGTCGAGTGCAAGAAGTCGCTTCATAGGAACTGAAACTATTCTGTCTGGTTGTCTAGCAGTGTGGCAAGCTCGAAGTCGATCACACAGAATTGGCCGGCTTTGTCGTCGTAGGTAATGTTACGGGAGAATGGGTCGTCGTGGCGGACACCGTATTGTTCCTCGAGTTTGCTGAAGAGCTTGTCGCATTTCTTCTGGGAAACATCCGGGGCCGGGGATCCACAGTTGGTGGTGACGAGATGCAGCTCTGACTCGTCGGACTCAATATACTTGGGAACAAAATCGCAGCCACGTTCTTCGAGCGCCTTGAGGATGCGGATCTCGTTGGCAAAACGCTCTTCTTTATCGGTTCCACGGAAGTACTTATGCACGTTTCCGTAGAAATCGATTTTTACCAGAGATCGGATGCCGTCTTTGAGATTGCGCATGGCTACTTTTAACCACGAATCGATAGAATCGCACGAATGAAATACAACTAACGAATCGGAACAATGATCGCGCGGTGATCGCTTGCCTTCTCCCAGTTTTCCGGATCAAGTATCTTCATGCCATCCTTGTCCACATGAGGATCGAGGCTTTTGCTGACCATGACAAAGTCAAAGCGTGAGTAGATGTCTTCGCGCCCCCAATGGTGCGTCCACAGATCTCCACGCGAGTCTTTTGCGTGCAGCACGCTGAGCCCGGATTTGGCGTTGAGGCGTCCCATTGCAGTGCGCATGGTCGGGGTGCGTTTGGTGTCGTTAAAATCGCCATAGACCAGCAGATGGGTATCGGGGGTCTTCTGCAGGATATCATTGATGTGAGCACGCAACAGGCCGCTCTCGGCACGTCGCATCAATTCCTGATCGGCCTCCGGAATGGGGCGCTTGGACTTGAGATGAACACCAAGGCAACGGACTTTTTTGTTGGGGAATTGAATGGTGGCATCGAGAATCCCACGGCTTATCCGGAAGGGGGTTTCTCCGACCACGTAGTCGTCTTTTTCGGGTTTGCCGGTGGAGATGACCGGGTATTTGGAGATGATTGCCAGTGTCCGGACGGAGTCGTATCCCAACAGATGATGGGCATGTGGTAAATCGATGCCCTTTTCCTTGAGGCGGTTCTGCAAGTCCTTGAGGTCTTCAGGTGAGCCAATTTCGCAAATGCCGATGATGTCGGGCCTGGCGTCGACGATGATATTGACGAGTGCTTCGATTTCGTCATCAGGTTTGGAGCTGTAGGAGCTTTTGCCGTCGCTGTAGCGCCTCATCTTCAAGTAGTTCTTCAAATTATAGGCAAGGAAGCGGACGGGTGAGCTTCCTTGGGAGTTTGCAGCAGGGGAGGCGTTGTCGTTGGAGTTGGCTGCGTCATCCTTTTGTGCGACGTCTTCAACCGACTGTTCAGGAGCTTTCGTTTGCTGCCATTCAGACGTTGATTGCTTTTCTTTACAGGCAGAGAAGCCAAACAAGAAAAACGCCCCGATCAGTGTCGAGGCGGTTTTTGTAAAACAGGATAGATGACTGGCTGTCATAGACAGGCATGAAGGCTATTAGCTCTCTTCTTCGCGAGGCTTGCTCTCCTCGGAAGTGGAGGTCTTGGGTGTGGACTCAGAGGTGACTTCGTCCTCCGCTCTGGTGATTTCGTGTTCGAACTCGTCTTTGGCTTTTTTAAATTCGCCCATGCTCTTACCCAGTCCGCGAGCGAGCTGGGGGAGTTTTTTAGCGCCGAAGAGAAGGAGAATGATCAAGAAGATGACCACCATTTCTGGATATCCGAGAGGTCCCATGGTATTTTTAGTTGTGGTTGATTAAAGAGAGCTTTGCTGACCGGAAGGTAGCGTCCTCTGCCGCGTTTGGCAAATGGAATCGCCGTCTATTACGCGCCCCAAAGCACTTACTTTCGATGATATTGTAAAAAATTATGATTCTGCCGCGATTTCACGTGATCGTTCAGTGGCGGCATGGACGCATTGGGCAACATTATCCTCGAATCCAAGCTCTGCGAGGACTGCGAGTCCGGCGAGGGTCGTGCCACCTGGGGAAGAAACCTGATCGATAAGTTCCTGTGGCGGTTTCTCCGTCTGTTCGAGCATATGTGCTGCGCCCATGACAGTGCGCGTAGCGAGTTGAAGTGCATCGTTTTTCACCAGTCCTTCCTTTTCTCCCTGGTCGCAGAGCGCTTTGATCATGGTGTAAACATAGGCAGGCCCACTACCCGAAAGGCCTGTGACGGCATCGAGCTGAGATTCGTTGGTTTCAACGACTAAACCCACCGATTCCATCATTTTTCGAGCGATTTCTAGGTCGTTACTTGTTGCATTTTGGCCTGCAGCAATACCTGTTGCGCCATATCCGATCATGGCGGGGGTGTTGGGCATTGCCCTGATGATCCTGGTTCCTTCCGGGCAGCAGGACTCCATCTTCTTCAATGTCACACCGGCGGCGATCGAGATGATCAAATGGTTCGGGGTGATGGCCGGGGCTATTTCTTCTAGAACGGTGGCGACATACTGAGGTTTGACAGCCAGCAGTATTGTATCCGATTTGGTGGTAAGGTCCGTGTTGTTCTCGGCGGCTGAGACTCCGATGCTTTGAGTCAGGGTTTCCACCGATTCGGCATGGAGATCGAACACCACGATATCCTTATGGGTGGTGATGTCTGATTTTGCAATACCTCCAATGAGGGCTCCGCCCATTCTGCCGCATCCGATCAAGCCGATTTTCATGGCCGGAAGCTAGACTGACACGGCATGGTCTGGCAAGTGTGTGGTTTGACTTCGGCAAAATACCACTTTTTAAACAAGTGCTTCATTTTTTTATTTGCATTTTTAAGCAACTGATTGAATCGTTTGCTTGAATGTCAGCTCAAGAAGAAAAGCCCAGCAAAGTATCAACCAAAGAGCGTATCCTCGAGGCGACGGAGCGATTGCTGGCCGAGCATGGTTTTGAGGCGGTTTCTTTGCGTGATATCACCGGAAAAGCCGAGGTGAATGTAGCGGCTGTGAATTATCACTTCGGCAGCAAGGAAAAGCTATTTGAGGAAATTCAGTGCCGTTATATCGCCCCGGTGAATGCTGAGCGTATCCGAATGCTGGATAAGGTGACGGTTGATGATCGTGTTGCGACTGTGCGTGAGATCCTGGAAGCTTTCATGCGGCCGCTCCTCTCAGTCGTTAAACGTAGTGAGATGAGTGAGCGGCTTTTCTTCAAATTGATGGGGCGCTGCATCATGGATAGCCAGGGAGGACTCCCCGATGCTATGGTTCCGGAGTTTAAGCTTGTTGCTGAGGCATTTACCAAGGCTTTGATGGCAGCAATTCCCGGGATGAGCCCGGAAGTGATGCTCTGGCGACTGCACTATACGTTTGGTGTGATGGCTCAGACGCTGCTTCATGGTGAGTTGTTAGTGCAGTTAACCCACGGCGCCTGTGGTGAGCCGGATGTGGAAACGCAATTCCAGCACATGATCGATTTTTGCCATGATGGATTTCTCGCGGGGGAAGGAGGGGAGAGATGAAAAAAATACCTGTTATTCTGTTAGGTAGTGTGGCGCTGACCGGGTGTGTTGCCAAATTTCCATCGTCCTCGATGGGTAAAATTTCAGATAGGGTGCCCTCGGCATGGTCTGCAACAAAACATGCAAAATCCGGTGTCGATGCGAATTGGGTGAGTCGGTTCGGTGATCGTAGGCTCAACTCATTGGTCGACGAGGCTCTCAAGACGAACAGCGACATGCGCATTGCTGCTGAGAGAGTCAAACGGGCAGGGGAAGCCGCACGCGTATCGAGCGCGACTTCACAACCGCAGATACTTTTCAGTGCCGACAGCGACCGGAGAAAGAATATTTTCGTAGGTTTCCCGTTTGGAGGTTCGCAAATTTCTGAAGTCCACGGGGTGGATTTGAAAATCGATTGGGAACCGGATATCTGGGGTGCTGCCCGTGCTGGTAAATCTGCAGCGCTCGCTGAATGGCAGGCAGGCGGGCAGGATTATCGGGCTGCTCGCGCATCACTCGCCGCGCAGGTGTGTAAGGCATGGTTTTCTCTCACCGAGGCGAACCAGCAGGTCAGTTTGGCAAAAGAGGCTCTGGAAATCCGGAAAAAAACCGAGGCTGCTGTCCGTGAGCGGTTTGAGCGTGACTTACGTGAACAAGGTGGCTCGGCATCACAGCTTCGCCTTGCACAAACCGATGTAGCCTCTGCCAAGGCAGACCTCTCGGCCAAGCAGGGGACATTGGTGTCGGCTCGCCGTCAGCTTGAACTAATGGTCGGCAGATACCCTGCTGGCAAGCTCTCTGGCAGCACAAGACTTCCAGGTGTTCCTG
>JARFPV010000649.1 GCA_029288115.1 Akkermansiaceae bacterium
CATATATATTGCGTGAAATGTGTATATCTGTATACGGGAAAATTAATCATTAAGACCGGGAACATAGCTTGGCAATTTGCTCCATTCCTCGTTACCTACACCAGCATTGGCAACTCTCCGGTAAACAAACGAAGTTCCTGGCTCAAGCACATAGTTGTCGGCATTCCCTGTTTGACTATTAATAAGGTCAAACTGATAAAACCAATTCGTACCACTGTATACCAAGCCGATTTGAGCTGACTTGTTTTGCCCCTGGGCTTTCTTATCAAAAATCAGGATAGTATCACCAGCAGTGATCCCCAATCCTGTAGCTGACATTTTTTCACCCACTGGGCTTGTGTAGCCAACGATGTTGTCTTCTGCTTGGTTAGCGACGGCTTTGGTTAGAATCGCTGAGTGCTTTGTCACCGGAACTGCACCTGTCACTACTAGCGATGCAATAGGGCTAGCTCCAGTTCTGATAACAAATCCTTCGCTCGGGTGGATGATAAAATCGTCAGCGTTTCCAGTACTTTGGTTAACCAAGTCAAACTGGTAAAACCAATTCGCACCACTGTATACAAGTGCAACCTTAGCCGAGGAGTTGGTTTCACCTGGACCAACATTAAAGAAAAACATTTGCGTACCTGCAGGGATCACGGAATTTCCAAACAGGTTAGATGCAGTCCAGCAGGGTATGATTTTTGCAGTATCGTCTGCGACAATCCCAGTCAAAGATGCTCCGTTGGGGAGTGTAAGCGTCAACTCATCCGCGGTGTGTGATTGAATGATCGCTGTCAGTCCTTCTTTTGCACCACTCGTAATCATCACACAGTGTGATGTGCCAGTCCACTGGTTCGTGGTGAAAGCAGCGCCAGATTGAAATTTAAGTTTGTTAGCTTCCGTGGGCAATTCCACCTTACCTGTGTATTTGGTGTTTTGTAGAAGGGGGATTGTAGCATACAGGTCCGTATTTGCTGCTACAGCAGGCTGCCCTTCATCTGTGTTCCCAAGACTTACATACCCAGATGGATCCGTAACAGCTGTATTCTGTGCGTTTGCAAAAAGAACGCCCATTGTGATGGCGCCGATTGTCAAGATCGTTGATTTTTTCATGATATAATTATTTAATTGGATACGTGTGTGGTGTTTTTGAGCCGTTTATTAAACATCCATAATTGGTAAAGGTTGCCTAATTCACTCAACTTTTGATTCAGTAATAGCCAGTTGCGCCCTAGCCGTTATAGATTGCTCTATGCCTCGATCACTGTCAACACGGAAAACTCACACTTTTTCAACCAATCGCTCAATCAACAACCATTCTGCCATATAGGAATTCCACACATCAGTCCATAGAACTAGCCCAACAACGATGCATGTATGTTGCAATTACAAATCGAGACGACCGCCCGACATCTCTCACAACACTTCCACCACCTTACCAGTGACTTATTTCCCGTAGGGCAGTGAGCCTTTGACCTATCTCGTCATCGTTAACCTTTTCCAGTCGACGGGTGGAAAAATCCTCACAAGTAAAGCTGGCGAGGATCGAACCTCTTAGAATCGCATCCCGAATCTGCTCAAAGCTGAATTCCACCCCACCGAGTGATGCGAGGTATCCCGCCATGGCTCCGAGGAATGTGTCACCGGCACCGGTGGGGTCGACGATTTCCTTAAGCGGCCATGCATGGAAACGGAACATACGGTCGCCGGGCCCGAAAAGAATTGCACCAAACTCACCGAGCTTGATCACAACGTATTCCGGACCCTTTTCCAGCAGTTTCTCACCCGCCAGGATCAAATTACTTGTTCCCGCAAATTCTCGAGCTTCACCTTCGTTAATGACGAGAAGATCGATCCGCTGCATCACTTCGTGAAGGCGATCGTTGGCAATCTCGATCCACAGGTCCATGGTGTCGGCGATGACAAACTTTTCGGCGGCGGTGCACTGATCCAGCATTTGGATTTGATTGTCAGGTGACATATTAGCGGGCACGACAATCCGACTATCTGCGACTGCTGCAGGTATAGAAACCTCCCAGCTTTCCAGAACATTGAGACCCACTTTGTGCGTGGTACGATCATTCATGTTGTCGTGATACTCACCATCCCAGGTGAAGGACTCACCTTCTGAGCGCTCCACACCATCGAGTGTGACTCCGTGACTTTCTAACATTTGAAGATGCTCCTCTGGATAATCGTGCCCTACGATACCCACCAGGTGCACGGGTCGGGAAAAATAACTGGCAGCAAGTGAAGCGTATGAAGCAGAGCCACCGAGAAGGTTCTGTGCCGAGTCGGTAGGTGTGGAAACGTTATCGATGGCGATGGTTCCGCCGATGATGATAGACATATGGAATAGGTATTAGGTATTAGGAATCAGTGCTTTTACTATGCTGCGCGTGGCAGCAGAAATATCTGAAGCCTGAAGCAGCGCGGAGACAATGACCACGCGACAAGCCCCTGAGGCAAGCACCAATTCCAAATTATCCGGCTTAATACCACCGATACAGAACACCGGGATTTTTTTCCCCACCTCGTTTTCGACATCAAAAATACTTTCCAGCCCGATTCCTGGCCTACCTTGTTTGGTCGGGGTCGGGAAAAGAGGCCCGAACCCAATGTAGTCAAACCCCTCATCCAACGCCGCTCTCGCCTGCTGCGCCGAATGCGTTGATCTACCCACGATCATCGAGTCACCAACGACAGATCTCACCTCGACCAGCGAACCGTCGTCTTGCCCGACATGAACCCCGTCCGCACCCACCGCAAGCGCCACCTCCGGATAGTCGTTGATGATGAGAGGCACATCAAATGATTGGCACATTTCTGCCAGATCGGGCGCATATTCCCCAAACAAGGCAAGCACCTCTTCAGGATCACAGCCTTTCGCACGTAACTGGATCACTCCGGCACCCCCCTCCAGGAGACCGCGCGCAACAGCTCTCATTTCCTCCTTGGCCACATAACCCAAGTCCAGGATTCCGTAGAGCGATGCATCTCCAACCAGTTCGACTCTCCTTGCGTATTGCCCTGTCTCTTGCACGCAGCCACCCGTAAATGATAATTGCCCGATGATAAATGCTAAATTCAATTGCCATGCGCCAATAATGACGCTATCTACCCGCGCGACCCACTGAATCCTATGGCTGAAACACCTACACCCATCGCAGAAATCGACCACGGCCCGAGCAAGTTCGATCAGTTTCTGGATAACCATCAGAAGAAACTCATCATTGCCGCCATCCTCATCGCGCTTGGCGTGATCGGATATGTCATCTGGTCAGGCCTCCAGGAGGCAGAGCAGCATGAAGCAGGATCCGCATTCGTCAAAGCAGACGAGATTGCCGACTACAAAGATGTGATCAAGCAATACCCCGAGAGCGTTTCCGCAGCCTCTTCAATGCCACTGCTAGCGGACTTGCAATGGCAAGACTCACAGCCGGACTCAATCAAGACGCTGGAAGATTTCCTCGCCAAGCACCCCGAGCACCCCGTTGCCCACAC
>JARFPV010000016.1 GCA_029288115.1 Akkermansiaceae bacterium
CTCTATAACCAAGCACCAGATGAAGTCCCACGTATACCAAACAAACGACTCCTATCACAGCACATTTGTTATGTATTTTTTCGAGAGTGTTCATGATTTTATTTTGAGAAAATTCTGGAGCTACAACGCGCTGAGCTCTCAGAAAGAGCTCAAGTACAAGGGGACAAATATTATAAGTTAAACTCAGTCCTTCATCTGGTCACGAAGTGCGTACCAGACGAAAAGTGAATTATAAGTAAAGTAACGCTTGATAAGGCGCCGCGGTTCTTTGCAAAGGCGGTAAAACCATTCAGCGCCGCACTTTTGGATCCAAGCAGGTGCTTGTTTGACTTCACCAGCGTGGAAAGCGAAGGCCGCTCCGATGCCGAAATAGACGGCAGGGGGAAGTTGATCTTTGTATTTAGCTATCCAGCGCTCTTGCTTGGGGCAGCCAAGGCCTACCCATACAAAGTTGGCACCGGAGTCCTGTATCTTCTTACATATACGATCAAACTCATCCTCAGGCCACTCGCCGAACGGAGGGGAATAGGAACCTACAATATTTGTGTCCGGATAGTCCTTTGAGAAGCGCGCTTGAAGTTTATCCAGGGTGCTTTGTTTGCCCCCGAAAAGGAAGTGTTTGAATTTAGGTTCAGCTTGAGTTGATTCAATGGTCTTGAGCATCAAGGTAGGCCCGTAAACGCGATCTTTCAGTTTATCTTTTTCTTCAAGTTGCCAATTTACCGACCAGACGAGCGGCATACCATCAGGCGCGATGAAATCGAATTGCGCCATGGCCTCACCAAACGATGGATCATGTCTCGCGAGTGCGGCTACATGTGTATTAGATGCTTCAAAAGCATAAGCACGATCAGACTTCAGCGCAGCGGCCTTAATCCACTCGATCGCTTTCTCATAATTGGTCACCGCTATGGGAAGACCTATTACGGGGACGGTAGTGAAGTTGAGCAGTTCTGAAGCCATTGCTTAAAGACTGGCAAAGGTAGGCTACTGGCGAAGGAGATCTGATAGATCACTTCGCTCTCAAGGTGCCCGTTTTTTCATCCGCCATAAAACATTGGTAAGCAGAGGTCAGCCCTTTTTCAAGGGTGACGGTTGGCTTCCATGCAAGCGAACGAAGGATGGAATTGTCCATCAGTTTACGAGGAGTGCCATCGGGTTTGCTGGGATCTTTTTCAATGATACCTTTATACCCGACTGCTTCTGCAACTGCTTCAGCAAGTTCCAGGATAGTAACGTCATCTCCGTAACCGACGTTGACCCAGTCTGGCGGATTATCCAACTCCATGAGGTGGAAACAGGCATCGGCAAGGTCTTCAACATAAAGAAATTCCCGTCGTGGTGTACCGCTCCCCCAGATAGTTACGGATGCCGCGCCAGACTCCTTCGCTTCATGGAAACGGCGAATCATCGCAGGGATAACATGGGAGTTCTCAGGATGATAGTTATCACCTGGACCGTAAAGATTGGTCGGCATAGCAGAGTGATAGAGAACTCCGTATTGTTTACGATAGTATTGGCAGAGCTTAAGCCCAGAAATCTTGGCAATGGCGTAAGCTTCATTGGTCGGCTCCAGCTCAGATGTAAGAAGACAGTCTTCAGGCATCGGCTGGGGTGCTAATTTGGGATAAATACAGGAGCTTCCCAGGAATAGAAGACGATCTACACCAGCCTGGAAGGATCCTTCGATCGCGTTCGCTGCGATCATCAAGTTCTTATAAATGAACTCAGCTGGATAGGTGTTATTGGCGTGGATTCCTCCGACTCTTGCAGCGGCGACGATGACCTCATCCGGTTGATGACTAGCGAGGTAAGCATGTGTCTCGGCCTGATTAGTAAGATCAAGATCATTGCTGGTGGGAGTAAGAATATTCTTATAGCCACGTTGTTCGGCCGCACGCACAAGTGCTGATCCGACCATTCCTCCAGCGCCGAGGATGAGGAGCTTTTGGTCAGACTTTGGAAGTTGGGTAGTCATGAATTTGGGAAGGCATTAATAGATAAGACAACAGATGACAGACAGCAGAGAGTAGAGCGCGCTGATTTTATGCAATGTGGACAGGAGTGTCCACGCTCCCTATTACTCTTTCGAGACAGCTACATCATAGCCATGTGATTTAAGCAATGCATGACGTTTGGCCTGATCAAGATCACTGGCAACCATTTCAGCGCACATTTCCTCGACAGTTATTTCTGGAATCCAACCAAGTTTTTCTTTGGCTTTTGCAGGGTCTCCCAAAAGGGTTTCTACTTCTGCTGGCCGGAAATAACGAGGGTCTACTTTTACAATAACGTCACCGACCGAAACAGCCGGGGCTTTGTCGGAATCAACTGCGCTAACCGTGGCAATTTCCTCGACACCTTCTCCGCTGAAAGCAAGTTCGATACCTGCTTCATGTGCTGACATCCTAACAAACTCACGCACTGAGATTTGTTTCCCGGTAGCAATCACAAAATCCTCTGGCTGATCCTGCTGAAGCATCATCCATTGCATTCGCACATAGTCCTTCGCATGCCCCCAGTCACGCAAGGCATCCATGTTTCCAAGATAGAGGCATGGTTCAAGGCCTTGGGCTATGTTGGCGAGTGCACGAGTAATTTTTCGTGTAACAAATGTTTCACCGCGGCGGGGCGACTCGTGGTTAAAAAGGATACCATTGCAGGCGTAAATCCCGTAGGACTCACGGTAGTTCACTGTAATCCAGTATGCATACATTTTTGCTACGGCGTAGGGGGAGCGAGGATAGAAAGGAGTGGTTTCCTTCTGGGGAATTTCTTGCACCTCACCAAAAAGTTCGGACGTAGAGGCTTGATAGAATTTTGTCTTATTCTCAAGTCCTAGAAAACGGATAGCTTCCAACAGACGAAGAGCTCCAAGGGCGTCAACATCCGCAGTATACTCAGGTGATTCAAAGGAAACAGCCACGTGTGATTGAGCACCGAGGTTATAAAGTTCATCGGGCTGTATCTCACTTATAATCCGGGTAAGATTCGATGAATCACTGAGGTCACCGTAGTGGAGTTTGAATCGCGAATTTTCCACATGTGGGTCTTCATAAATGTGGTCGACGCGCTCCGTATTCAAAGACGATGCGCGGCGCTTGATGCCGTGCACCTCATAACCTTTTTCCAATAGAAATTCTGCAAGGTAGGAGCCGTCTTGACCAGTGATACCTGTGATGAGTGCTTTTTTCATGATGATTATATACAGATGGAGAGTTGTCGCGGTTTTCTATACCAAGCGCTTAAAATAGTCTATAGTTCGGTCAAGGCCCTCGTCTAACTTAATTTCTGGCTCCCAGTCGAGGTGTTTTGTTGCCAGAGAAATGTCTGGCTGACGCTGCTTGGGATCGTCACCAGGTAATGGCTGAAAAACGAGTTTTGAGCTACCTCCTACTTTTGCCAGTACTTTTTCGGCAAGTTCCAGCATGGTAAATTCTCCAGGATTCCCCAGGTTGATAGGCCCGATAAATTCATCCTGATTCATCAGGCGAACAAAACCTTCAATGAGATCATCGACGTAGCAAAATGATCGTGTTTGCTTACCATCCCCGTAAATTGTAATGTCCTTACCGCGCAACGCCTGACAAATAAAATTAGAAACCACTCGTCCGTCATCAGGGTTCATACGAGGACCGTATGTATTGAAAATCCTAACAATCCTTATATCGACCCCATTTTGGCGGTGGTAATCCATAAACAGTGTTTCAGCAGCGCGTTTGCCCTCATCATAACATGAGCGAATTCCAATCGGGTTCACGTTACCCCAGTACGATTCTGGCTGTGGGTGCACCGCAGGGTCTCCGTAAACCTCCGAGGTCGAAGCCTGAAAAACGCGGGCCTTGCAGCGCTTGGCAAGACCGAGACAGTTGATCGCACCCATCACGGAAGTCTTGATCGTTTTGATTGCGTTATACTGATAATGCGGTGGAGATGCGGGACACGCCAGATTATAGATCTGATCGACTTCCACCTTAAAGGGATCAATCACATCATGGCGTATGAGCTCAAAACGTGGATTATCGACGAGGTGATTGACGTTTTCCTTGGCTCCTGTGAAATAATTATCGAGACAGACAATCTCGTTACCTTCGTTTAGGAGGCGCTCGCAGAGATGCGAACCGAGAAACCCAGCCCCTCCGGTAATGAGAATACGTTTAGACATAATTATTTTTAATTGTTAGCCCTTGCCAATTGCGTAGACCTCGAAACCTATTTTACGCAATGTGTCGTGATTCAAGAGGTTGCGTCCATCAAAAATAAACGCTGGTTTATGCATTCCATCTAACACACGCGAGTAATCTGCTTCTTTAAATTCATCCCACTCAGTGAGCACTGCCACTCCGTGTGCTTCGAGGGCCGCATCTTCGCAGGAATCACAAATCGTAAGCTGAGCATCGATCATTTCCTGACTGACGCCCACGTATTTCAGATCTGCAATAATGGTTTCTTGAGACACACGAGGGTCATACAGCGCAATGTTCGCACCCTCTAACAAAAGATCTCGGCACACATAGATGGCTGCAGACTCACGTGTATCGTTGGTATCTTTTTTAAAGGCAAAACCCCAAACCGCGATACGTTTGTTTCGCACGGTATTAAACAGAGTGTTGACGATTTTCCCAGAGAAGCGTTCCTTTTGCCAGTCATTCATTTGGATTACACTTTCCCAGTATGAAGCCACCTGCGGCAAACCAAAGTGCTCACAGAGATAGACAAGGTTCAGAATATCTTTCTGGAAACATGACCCTCCAAATCCCACGGATGACTTGAGAAACTTAGGACCAATACGTGAATCCATGCCAATTGCACGTGCCACTTCGTCGACATCAGCACCCGTGGTCTCGCAAAGTGCAGAAATTGAGTTAATTGATGAGATACGCTGGGCGAGAAATGCGTTGGCAACCAGTTTGGAGAGCTCAGACGACCAGAGGTTGGTAGTGAGGATCCGTTCGCGTGGAATCCACTGGCTGTAGATGTTGACAAGAGTCTCAACGGCGGCATCGCCTTCGGGAGTTCTTTCTCCACCGATGAGGATGCGGTCCGGGCATTGCAGATCTTCCACAGCTGTGCCCTCGGCCAGGAACTCTGGATTGGACAACACCTGGAACTGACCTTCCGAAGAGTTTGCCGTGAGAATGGTTCTCATTGCCTCGGCTGTTCGCACCGGGATGGTGCTTTTTTCCACGATAATTTTGGGCCCCTTGGCGACTTTGGCAATCATGCGAGCAGCGCCCTCGATATAACAAAGGTCTGCCGCACGGCCCGCACCACGCCCGTAGGTTTTGGTCGGTGTGCCTACCGATACGAAGATAATATCAGCATCAACGATCGCAGCTTCAGTATCTGTGGAAAAAAATAAATTCCGTCCGCGTGCTTCTTTGACTACATCGTAAAGTCCTGGCTCGTAAACGGGCAACTCGTCTGAATTCCACGCCGCGATTCGCTCTTCATTGAGGTCAACGACATCCACACGGATATCTGGACATTTCGCGGCGATCATCGCCATGGTGGGACCGCCAACGTAGCCGGCACCGATGCAGCAAATTTTCTTAGGTGGGATCATATTGGTCATTGTACATTGACGGCGAATGCTCGTAGGTAAAACCCATTTTGACTAGCCTAAACGGCCAAAAACAAACTCTCACCTTACACCGCCTACGCAATCATTCCCGCTGCAACAGTCTCATTCGTCAACGAATCGATGAGAACAAATGAACCCGTTGTCCGGTTGCGCTTATAACGGTCATAGATCAGGGGCGCAGAAGTGCGTAGAGTGATGCGGCCAATATCGTTCAGATTA
>JARFPV010000072.1 GCA_029288115.1 Akkermansiaceae bacterium
CTACCGAGATTCCCCCGATTGCGCCCTTCCCACCCTGTGCGTTTTCTGCCAGTTTTGGTTCAGGTCTGAATGCTGAATACTTCAAACTGAATACTTAAACAACAATGCACAAACTCTTCCTCCTCGATGGTATGGCGCTGGTTTACCGCGCGCACTTTGCATTCATGCGCAACCCGATTTTAACCAGCTCCGGCATGAACACCTCGGCAGTGTTGGGTTTTGCCAATGTTTTGTTAGACATCATCGAGAACCAGGACGCAAGCCATCTGGGCGTAGCATTTGATACCCGCGAGCCGACTCCTCGACACAAACTTTACCCCGAATACAAGGCACAGCGGGAGGAAATGCCGCAGGATCTCGCGAATGCCATTCCGTATGTAAAGCGGCTGTGCGAAGCGATGGGAATCCCCGTGCTTGTGCTGGACGGCTATGAGGCGGACGACATCATTGGCACCGTGGCGCATCGCGCCGATGAACGGGGTGACATCCACACCTACATGGTCACACCCGATAAAGACTTCGCTCAGCTCGTCAGCCCAACCACCACCATGTGGAAACCCGGTCGCCAAGGTGGCAACCACGAACTGATCGATGTGGCAGCGGTGCAAACGCACTGGAACGTGCAAGAGCCAAAGCAAGTCATCGACATCCTCGGCCTCTGGGGCGATGCCTCTGACAACATCCCTGGCGTTCCCGGCATCGGGGAGAAAACCGCCAAAAAGCTCGTTGGTGAGTTTGGCTCCATGGAAAAGTTGTTGGCATCCACCGATCAGCTGAAAGGTAAGCAGAAGGAAAACCTGGAGAACTTTGCTGACCAGGCAAAGCTTTCCAAAGAACTGGCAACGATCATTCTGGATGTCCCCATCGATGCCGATTGGGAGGATCTGGCCATCGGTGGCCGTGATGACGAGGCACTCAAATCCCTTCTCACCGAGCTTGAGTTTAACTCTGTGGGCAAACGCATTTTCGGCAAGGATTTTTCCGCGGGCCGTGGCCATGAATCGGCTAGTGGCGGATCGCCGTCAGGTACCGATGAAGCTGCACCCAGACTAACCACCATCACCGACGTCGAGCACGATTACCAACTCATCTCTACGGTCAACGATCTGCACGCGCTTGTAAAAAAGCTATCGCTTGCCGACCGCATTTGTTTTGACCTCGAAACGACATCGCTTGACCCACGCAGCTGTGAGATTCTCGGCATTGCTTTCTCCGTGGCGGCGCATGAAGGGTATTTTGTTCATACTGGTCCAGGGAGTAGCCTCACAACGGAAATGGCCCTCGATAAACTCGGTGTGATTTTTCACTCCAAGCTGGAAAAAATTGGTCACAACCTGAAATTCGATCTCTCTGTTCTGTTAGCTCACGAATACGAAGTGAGCGGGCCGTTTTTTGATACGATGCTCGTGCATGCACTTGTTTCTCCTGAGCAGAGGCACAATATGGATTTTATTTCCGAATCCCTGTTAGGATATACACCCGTGAAGCTAGCTGAACTTGCCGAGAAGGCAAAGGAACCTGAGGACGATCTGTTCGCACTCGATGAACCCAAGGAAAAACCCAAAAAGAAGGGCAAGAAAAAAGATCTCAACATGAAGCTGATCCCGGTGGAGGATCTTGCTGAATATGCGGCGGAGGATGCGGACGTGACTTTCCAACTTGCTGAGAAGCTCCGGCCTGCACTTACCGAATCGAAACAAGAGGATGTCTATCAGAAGATTGAAGAACCACTATTGCCGGTGCTCACTGCCATTGAGAACGAGGGTATTTCCATGGACGTCGTTGCTCTCAAAGACATAGGTGACGGTCTCGCTAAACGCATCAACACACTGACCGCACAAATCAAAGAAGCCGCAGGCAAGGAATTCAACCTCAACTCACCCAAGCAGCTCGGTGAAATTCTTTTCGGGGAAATGGAGCTGGTAGAAAAACCTAAGAAGACAAAGACCGGACAATTCAAAACCGATGAGCAAACACTCTCTGCTCTCGCACCCAAGCATCCGATCGTGGCAGACATCCTCGATTACCGGGAGGCGACCAAACTGAAGTCCACCTACGTCGATGCGTTGCCTACGCACGTTTCCGCGCGCACAGGCCGAGTCCACACCCATTTTCAGCAGTTAATGACTTCCACAGGCAGACTGGCGTCCAGCGATCCCAACTTACAAAACATCCCGGTGCGCTCCGAAGCAGGACGTGAGATCCGTAAGGCATTCGTACCATGCGACAAGGAACACACCATGCTTGCAGCCGACTACTCACAGGTCGAGCTGCGCGTGATGGCAGCCATATCGGGTGACGAGGCGATGATCCAGGCGATCAAGGACGACCTCGACATCCATGCTGCCACAGCCGCACGCGTGTATGGGGTGGACATTGAAGCCGTCACATCAGAGATGCGGCGCAACGCAAAAATGGTCAACTTCGGCATCATCTACGGCATTTCCGCCTTCGGACTCTCCCAACGGCTCGGCATCCCTCGTGGCGAAGCTTCCGAAATCATCGAAACCTACTTCAAGCAGTATCCGGGGGTAAAAAACTACATGGATACCACAGTGGAATCGGCCAAGGAAAACGGCTACGTCGAAACGCTATCAGGAAGACGCTGCCATATCCGCAATATCAATTCAGACAACGGCACGGTGCGCAGTGCCGCAGAGCGTGCAGCCATTAACGCCCCGGTGCAAGGAACCGCCGCTGATCTGATCAAACTCGCCATGGTAGGCGTGCATGACTTGTTAGTTAAGGAACAGTCTAAAACTAAAATGCTCCTCCAAGTGCATGATGAACTCCTCTTCGACCTACACCTCAACGAGCAGGACACGCTTGTTCCAAAAATCGTGCAGACCATGGAGTCGGCTCTACCACTGCCTCACGGCATCGCTTGCAAAGTGGACACGGGCACAGGTGCCAACTGGCTGGAAGCGCATTAAACCCGTAGAGAAGGTTTCCAACCTTCTTCATCTATGCAGAAAAAAAGAGCTTAAAAACCTCTCCTACAATACGAAAGAGCTTGGAAAGATCTTCTACATCGCCGGCTTTCGCTCCACTTCGATATCGCCAAGAATATGGTCCTGGCGGATACGGAACTGATTCATCTTCATCAGTTCGAGCACTGCCAAGAAGGTAACTATCACCTCACCCTTGGATGTCGCTTTCTCAAACAATGAAGAGAACTGCACACTTCCACCTGGCTCAAGGTGAACTAACAAATACTCGATCTTATCCGCCACCGTAAAGCGGTCGTCAACAATATCGCCAAGGTCCTCTGATTCCTCGAAGCGCTTGAGCACATTCTGGAATGCGCGGATAAGGTCAAAAATATTCACGTCCGGAAGAGGCTCATCCTCATCCACGGGCGGTGCCACTTTCTCAGGGGCGAGCGCGAAGTAGTCCTCCTGCTCGGTCTCTTTGCGCGACAGGAAACCAGCCGCGTCCTTGAATTTTTTGTATTCAATCAACTGACGGATCAGCTCCCAGCGTGGATCGTCTTCCTCGATATCCTCCTCCGGCGGCATCACCGACTTCGGAAGCAGCGTACGGCTCTTGATATACATCAGGTTCGCCGCCATCACGATAAACTCGGACGCGAGGTCGATGTTGAGCATTTTGAATGTATCGATGTAGTCGAGATACTGTTTGGTGATTCGCTCAATCGAGATGTTATGAATATCCACCTCATCCTTTTTGATCAGGTAGAGGAGGAGATCCAGCGGGCCTTCAAAAATATCCAGCCTGACTTTGTATTCAGCAGCTTCCACGTGCGAGAATCGTTACGTGATAGCGCCGCGTCAGGCGAGGATTTTTTTGAATGAAGGGGCAGAAATTACCCCATTTCCTGGATAAGCCTCGGTCTAGTGGCAACCGTGGCGCCGGTACCACCCGTGGTGACCATGGTGACCGTAACCCCGGCCTCGGTGACCGTAGTAATGCTTGTGGCTGGAGCCGTTGTTTTTTCCAATGGCATAAGCCGCGGCACCAAGAACAACGGCACCAAGCGCTACAGCGCCCGAATCCACGGTCTCCACCGGACGCCCGTAGGCATCATACGTAGTGGTGCAGTTTGAGAGCCCAAGAGCAGCAACAATCGCTGCCACAGTAAGTTTCAGAGATGTATGTTTTTTGCGTTCCATGCCCCTGAGACGAGGGCTTTGCAGGATTTATTCAGGAAAAAAATCAGCCTTGCTTTATGCCGGTTGATTAATTGGCAGGTTCAGGGAAAACAACCTGGGATGGATCAAATTCCTCACCCTCCCAGACAGTCCCCGGCCCGGTGTCAAAGAGTGTCTGCGTTCCTTGCACAACCGCTTCACCTGCCTTGTTGATCCGTAGTTGCTTCACTGCCCCATCGATCCGTAACACGACCGCTTTACCATCATAAGGATCGGAATCAAACGTGAGTCCTTCTCCCGTCATTTGTGAAATCAGGATGGGTCGACCCGAATTATCTGATGTCGATTGATTTTTTACGTAGGCAAAACCACATTCGCCTGCCTCAAGAATCTTGCCAGGCGAGCTGATCACATTGTCAGGTTTTTTATCACTTGCTCCATACACGTAGAAAATTTCTTCAGACTTGGTGTATCCCGCAACGATGAATTGCCTAAGGTAGTCGTTTGAATATCTACCCTTGTAGGCACGCATATCCAAATACGGCTCGCCATTTTCATCCTTGTGGATAACAGCTGTGCCATCGCCTGGAAATTCACCGTAATCACCATCGAACTCGATCATGAGATAAAAGACCTGTTTGGCATTGTTTACCGCTTCAGTCATCGTTGCTCTATTGCCACACCGGTGAATATGCGGAGTGCTAATCGCGAAAATCGCAGCAATGACAATAAGTAAAATTAGGCCCAGTAATATAGGACTTCCTGAGCGATGTTTTTTATGGGGTATGTCCATGGTATTTTTGTGGTTATGCTTGTGAGATCGAAGGTTCTTTTTCCACGCGCGTTCGCGGTCGTGCAATGAGCCAGATCATGAGCGAGACAAATCCAACCGCTATGACGCCCAAAAACACATCACTCAGGGAGAAGATACCTCTCAAGGTCGGGGTAAAGTGGTAAGTGCCCTCGGCATAGCAGAGGTTTGCCGCATCGAATCCTTTTTCGCCCCATGGCGATTTCTTACCCGCATCAAATAGTCCGGTGCCGTCTTTTCGCAGTGGATTCCCCAACTCGTCGAGTTTGAGTTGCTTTACGGCCCCATCGATTTGAAGAACCACACCTTTTCCATCGTAAGCATCCGTATTGAACTTGAAACCGTTTCCATACATCGGAGCAAGCAGGAGCGGTGTCTCGGCGTGATTTTCTGTGCTCAGATTCTTAATGTAGGCAAATCCACATTCACCCGCACTCAACAGTTCAGATCTGGGCGTGATGATGTTGTCGGGTCTCTTGCGTATCCCACTACCACCCTTGGCGTAGAAAATCTCCTCGGACTTGGTGTAACCCGCCGCAAAGAACTGAGCGAAATAATCGTTGGAAAATTCCCCCGTGCATCCTGCCAACTCATCGACCGCCGTACTGTCGCTGGGAAAATCTCCAAACTCCGCATCAAATTCTATCATCAGATAGAAAATCTGCTTCGCATTGTTCATAGTTGTCGTAACATCAGATTTTGTTCGAGACTTCATGATCACAGGCGTGCTCATGACTACCACAACGATCAACAGACATACCACGAACCCGAAGCAAATCCACGGGTTACCACGTCTTCGTTTTCCATAGCTATCCTCCATGGTCACCATTATTCACGCTTGGGTGAAATGATGATGAAGGTGAGATGAAATATCAGTGAAAGTAGGACAGCTTTGTAAGCTGTCGACAGGATGTGCTCTTAGGTTGCCGACAGCTTACAAAGCTGCCCTACCTAACTTCTAACGTCCCTTCGGTGACCCCAAGCTTTTCCATCACATCGAGGTCCTGCCAGAGGTGATGACCTGTTGTCGCTCCGCTAAGCAGTTCCTGATAGGCACTGATGATGCGGGTGGCCGCTTGAGTGTCTTCGTCGAGAAAATCGATCCGAAACCTTCTAAGACCCGTGCCGCGCAACTCCTGATAGAATCGCGCACCAGTCTGAGCCTTACCATTAAACAAGGTGTTCCTGCAGCCAACGTCCGCCTTCAGCGTGTGCAACTGTCCTACGCGATCCTTCAACTGCACATGATGTTTTTCGCACGGTTTGCCGCAATTGAGAATACTCGTTCCCTCGCTCATAAAGGTGCAGAACACGCAATGCTCCATATGAAACATCGGCATGTGCTGGTGCAGGGTAAGCTCAAACCAATCGGTCGGTGCGGCTAACAATAGATCCAGAACTTGTTGAATATTCAGGTCATAAGAAACGGTCAGATGATCCAGTCCACCTTCCTCGCGGAGAATTTTTGCCGACAACGGATTTGCGCAATTCAGGGAGAAGTCTCCAGTTTTGTAGAGGTCGTCGCGACCTTTAAAATACGCAATACCACCGAGGTTCCGAATCAGCACACCGTCGGGCTCGGCACGCTCAATCACTTTGAAAAAACCCGCTTCTCCAGATTTCTGAATGCGCGGCGTAGCGAGATGGACGCGTGCACCCTTGGCCTGTCTGACTAAAGCCACGGCATCCTTGCCGCGCCGAACATCCTCGAAATCAACGTAAATGTTAGACACCCCTGATTCGAGTGCCGACTCAATCTGCTCCATGCTACGGCAGAGGGCAGCGATTTCACGCTGATGGGACTCGTCCGTCTTTCTCTCAGGCATGAGATCTGCTAATCCGGCATGAAGAACTGGTGTCTTACCGGGCGTAACAGCATTCGTATCCAATGCCTCCACAAGCGCACGCCGAAGCCGATTGATCGCAGACACGGCCAGCATCACATCACCCTCCAGATGGTTACTCAACTTTTCCAATTTCCACGCTGTGCCACCAAGCCTGCCGAGCTGCTTTTCCAGAAACTCGGTGTTCAGAGGGCGCGACTGTGCCACTTCCAAGCACTCCGATGAATTTACACTGACACTCCCCGCGCTCAAAGTCATCGGCTCCCCAGCCTTACCGCGTACAGTGATGTGCAGCGCTTGGCGCACAGGTTCAAGCTTGGCATTTTTCCAGCTTGCTGTGAGTGCGCTATTGAGCTTCGGATCATCTGTCTTCCAGATCGTTTGCCCGGGTTTGATTCGTTTCCAGTCGAGCCCGCTGTGTTTGTGGTGAAATAACAATCGCTCTCCCGCAACCTTCCAGATGCGCGCTCCTTGTTCTTCATTCCGATCCTCTCCCGCATCAAAAACGATCCCATCGCCAGCCTTAACGGGAATTCGTGTCGCCATCTCAACATCCACCCAGCCACGTTCGCATCGAGTCACCTCACCAAGATAGACACCACGCTTTTTACCGAATTTACCATGCGTCAGCCGAGGATGATTAGCACCCTCTAACCAACCGGTTGAGAGGCCACGGGAAAAAGTCATCTCCATCGCGTAGCGGTCATTTTCTGTGATCGGACTGTCTTTTTCTTCCACCGCAGCATCGATCGCCTTGCGATAGACTTTGGTGATGGCCGCTACATATTCAGGCGACTTCAAACGCCCCTCAATCTTGTAGGAAACCACACCCTGCCTCACGAGTTCGGGAATGATATCCACAGCCGCCAAGTCCTGTGGGCTGAGCAGATAACGCACGTCCTCCATGTCGCGTTCCTCGCCATCAACCACCAGAGTATACGGCATCCGGCACGCTTGCGCGCACTCGCCACGGTTCGCGGATCGCTGGCCGAGACTCTCACTGGTCAGGCACTGGCCCGAATACGCGACACAAAGCGCACCGTGAACAAACACCTCAAGCGGCACACATTCCTTCGGATCAAATTTCCCGATGTGTTTCAAGGACAGCTCGCGCGCGAGCACTGCTCGGTCGAGCTGATAGAGCTGATCAGCAAACCGCAGCCCCTCCGGTGAAGTAATCGTCATCTGCGTGGATGCATGAATTTCCAGACCAGGTGCCACATGTCTGGCCAGCCGCGCCAAACCAAGATCCTGCACAATAATAGCATCAACCCCACATGCTTCCAACAATCGTAACTGTTCCTCCGCGGCCTCAAGCTCACCTGTGAAAATCAGCGTGTTCATGGTGACAAACCCACGCACACCATGCTTGTGCAAAAAACCCATCAGCTCCGGCAGATCGTCTTCAGTGAAATTGTCAGCACGTATTCGGGCATTAAACCTCGGCAGCCCAAAAAAGATCGCGTCCGCACCATTCGCCACCGCCGCGCGCGCACAATCCCAATTTCCCGCAGGGGAAAGTAGCTCTGGCTGACGGTCAGTTGTGGACATGCGCGTGAGCATTCACTGGATTCAATGAAATGTCGATGCGTGATCGTTGTGCAATGATCATCCACTCTATGAAAATTTAGTGTCATGGCACTGAGTTTGCTATTATATTGTCACAACACACCTCTTTCCCCATATTGCTGCTTTAAACCACCATCAAAACCCACACACGAGCAAACACCTCCCCCGCTATCTGCTATCCATGAAAAAACTACTCATCGTCACTGACCTCGATGCCAGCTTCATCGATGAGAGTTACCAATATACCGAGGCGATAGAAGCGGTTGAACGACTCAGAGCCCTCGGGTTCCCGCTGGTATTCAACTCAAGCAAAACCCTGGCTGAACTAGAATCCATCGCACAGGAACTCCAGCTCACCACACCCTTGATCGCAGAAAATGGCGGTATCGTTGCAGTCCCCCAGACTTCCGAGCTATCCGGACAGTGCGTCCCGTCTCCAGAACAAGACTGGAAAACCCAAGGCGATCACACCACCCTGATCACCGGATTATCCCGGGAATACATTCTCAAACACGCCCATGAGGCTCGGGAACAATCCGGATACACTTTCGAAGGCTTCAGCGACTGGTCAGAGGAAGAGCTGTCCCTGAAAACAGGCCTCTCGATTGCCGATGCCTCACTCGCAAAACAAAGATACGTCTCAGAACCCATCCTGTGGCAAGACTCGCAAGAAAGCTGGAACCAATTCAATTCCATCATGCAGTCCAAGGGAATCCGCACGCTGCGTGGCGGCAAATTCATCCACCTCATGGGGCAGGCAGACAAGGCCGATGGGCTCAAGGTCACACGCCAGCTCTACGAAACTCAATTCCCTGAAACCCCATGGACCACCGTCGCCATCGGCGACAGCGCTAACGATCAGTCCATGCTCGAATCCGCAGATATTGCCATCGTCATCCCCCATGCCGATGGACTCCAGCTTCAAATAGACGCACCACACGTCATCCATGCAAAATACCCAGCATCCAAAGGCTGGAATGATGCCGTGCTCAGTCTTTCATCCACCCTAACAAACACTCAACATAGCTAACACCATGGGAGACTTCCATCAATTCGGCATCGTCACGACACTCCACCAGCTCAACCGGAGGCCTCTTGAGCAGCTCGAAGAGGAATTACTCGAGTTTCGAAAAAAGAAACCCATGGCACTCGTCCTGCCATCACTCTATTCCGAGCTGGAGGGTCCCGCACTCAGCTCCATCGTTGATGAAATAGCCAATGTCCCCTACCTCGACCAAATCGTCGTTGGCCTCGACCGGGCGGACGAAAGCCAGTTCAAAAAAGCACTCCAGTTCTTTGACCGCCTGCCCCAACGCCCGGACATCCTCTGGAACGATGGACCACGACTCCGGGAAATCGATCAACTGCTCCACCAAAAAGGACTCGCACCAAAAGAAGCCGGAAAAGGACGCAATGTCTGGTACATGTTCGGATACATCCTGGCATCCGGAAAAGCCGACACCGTCGCCATCCACGACTGCGACATCCTCACTTATAAACGCGACCTGCTGGCACGACTCATCTACCCCGTAGCCAACCCCACACTCAGCTACAAATTCTGCAAAGGCTACTACGCACGGATTGCTAACAACTCCCTGAACGGCCGGGTTTGCCGACTATTAGTCACCCCACTCTTACGGGCTCTCAAAAAAGTCTGCGGACCTAACGAATACCTCGATTTCCTCGACAGCTTCCGCTACCCACTCGCCGGTGAGTTCTCCCTCTCCCGTGACGTCATCGAGGACATCCGCATCCCTTCAGACTGGGGGCTGGAAATGGGCACCCTCTCCGAAATGCAGAGGAACTACGCCACCAACCAAATCTGCCAGGTCGACATCGCCGACACCTACGACCACAAACACCAGGACCTCTCGCTCGACGATAAAACCAAGGGCCTCTCAAAGATGAGCTGCGACATCGCAAAATCACTGTATCGCAAAATGGCGACACAAGGAGAAGTGTTCACTCAGGAAAGGATCCGAACCATCAAAGCCACCTACTTCCGGGTCGCGCTCGACCTGGTCGATAGCTATCACAGCGATGCCGCCATCAACGGTTTGTCCTACGACATGCACGCCGAAGGGCACGCCATCGAAGTGTTTGCAGAGAATATCATGCAGGCTGGCAACGATTTTTTAAATCCCGAGTCGTCCATGGACACACCGTTCATGCCCAGCTGGAAACGTGTCGCATCTGCCGTACCCAACATCATGGACATGCTCATCGATGCGGTGGAAGCTGATCAGCGTGAATATGGCGAAAACTCAAGCTACGATCTCATGCAGCACACCAAGGTGAACCAAGTTCGCCAAGGTGTCGAAGAACGGGTGCGCAACATCTACGGAGAAGACCATACTTCACAAGTCACAGAAGCAATTTTCAAAACAGTTCCCCTTGCCCAAAAGGCCATCAAGGCATCTCCCATCGTCAATAAATGGGACGAGAAGGACATCATGGCCATCACCTACGCCGACTCCATCAGGGAGGAAAATGAAACCCCACTGCGCATCCTCTACGATTTTTTCCGGCGTGAGCTCAAAAACCAGATCAACAACGTCCACATCCTCCCATTCAATCCCTACAGCTCCGATGATGGCTTTTCCGTCATCGACTACACCACCATCAACCCGGATCACGGCGACTGGCCAGATATCGAACGCTTCACCAAGCATTTCAACATCATGGCCGATCTCGTGCTCAACCACTGCTCCCGGGAATCAACCTGGTTCAAGAATTTCCTAGCCGATAAATCACCAGGCAAAGACTACTTCATCGATGGCAACAACTTCAAAGACCTCACTCAAGTTGTCAGGCCTCGCAGCACCCCACTACTCACATCCGTAAAAACCAGCGCAGGCAAAAAAGAAGTCTGGTGCACATTCAGCGAAGATCAGGTCGATCTCAATTTCGCCAATCCAGAAGTACTGCTAGAAGTCATCCGCATTATCCAGCTCTATCTGGATAAAGGTATCCACATCTTCAGACTCGATGCCGTCGCCTTCCTCTGGAAACAAGATGGCACCAATTGTGTCCACCAACCAGAAACGCACGAAATCATCAGACTGCTCCGATTGATCATCGAGCAGCTTGAACCCTCCGCTATCC
>JARFPV010000082.1 GCA_029288115.1 Akkermansiaceae bacterium
CTTCTGAGTGCATCGGTTAAATTATTCATTCTGCAATCTGCAATTGTTCAATTCCTAGGCGTAGCTACGGATGGCGAGTTGAATACTCTCGAAGGTGAGTTCCTCTTTGTGAAGTGTCGGTTCGGAGCCGACGCCGTTGAATTCCCATGCTGCGACGTAGGCGAATTCCTCATCGCGCCGCAGGGCTTCACCAGGTTGGGTTTTGCCTTCCTTGACCTCGGGGGAGTCTTCGGTGAACTGGTATTCAAGACGGAAGTGACCACCGCAGGACTCGGCACGTTGTAGGGCGTCGTAGCACATGACCTCGGCAAACTCGAGGAAGTCGGCAACACGGCCTGCTTTTTCGAGCTCGGCGTTGACTCCTTGGTTGTCGCCTGGGACGCGGACGTTTTTCCAGAACTCCTCACGGATTTCGGGAATACGTTTCAGGGCGTGTTTGAGGCTTTCTTCGGTGCGGGCCATGCCGCAGTTGTCCCACATAAGGAGTCCTAGTTCCTTGTGGAAACTATCGACGGTGCGTTCGCCGTTGATGTTGAGTAGAGTATCGATGCGCTCGGAGACTTCTTTCTCCATCTGCTTGAACTCATCCATGTCAGTGGTGATGGTCCCAGGTTTCTCACCAGCGAGGTAAACCGCGATGGTGCTGGGGATGACGAAGTATCCGTCGGCGAGGCCCTGCATCAGAGCGGAAGCGCCAAGTCGGTTGGCTCCGTGGTCTGAGAAATTTGCTTCTCCCAGACAATGAAGGCCAGGAACAGAGGTCTGAAGGTTGTAGTCAACCCAAAGTCCACCCATGGTGTAGTGTACGGCTGGGAAGATTTGCATCGGCGTTTTGTAGGGGTTGTCACCGGTGATCTTCTCATACATCTGGAAAAGGTTACCGTAGCGGGCGCGGATGGTATCTTCTCCGAGGCGTGCGATGGCGTCCTTGAAATCAAGATAAACACCGAGTCCAGTCGGGGCGACACCGCGACCGTCGTCGCAGGCTTCCTTGGCTGCGCGGGAGGAAACGTCGCGTGGGGCGAGGTTTCCGAACGATGGATACTTTCTCTCCAGATAATAGTCGCGATCATCCTCGGCAATATCCTCAGGCGTCTTTTTGCCAGCGCGGATTGCTTCGGCGTCTTCCTTGGTCTTGGGCACCCAGATACGTCCATCGTTTCGCAGGGATTCCGACATCAGCGTGAGCTTGGACTGGTAATCACCACTGACGGGAATGCAGGTCGGGTGGATCTGCGTGTAGCAGGGGTTGGCGAAATAGGCGCCCCGTTTGTGTGCTTTGAGGGCAGCGGTGACGTTGCAGCCCATCGCATTGGTAGAGAGAAAGAAAACATTACCATATCCGCCGGTGGCTAGGATCACGGCATCGGCAGCGTGGGAGGAAATTTCGCCAGTAACGAGATCACGGACGACGATACCCTTGGCGTGGCCGTTGACCTTGACCACATCCATCATTTCCGTGCGCGTGTGCATGGTCACGCCTCCTTTGGCGATTTCTTTTTCAAGTGCCTGGTAGCAGCCGATGAGGAGCTGTTGGCCAGTCTGACCACGGGCATAGAAGGTTCGCGACACTTGCGCCCCACCGAATGAGCGATTGTCTAATAGTCCGCCGTATTCACGTGCGAACGGGACACCCTGAGCGGTGCATTGGTCGATGATGTTGTTGGAGACTTCTGCCAGGCGGTAGACGTTTGCTTCGCGAGCACGGAAGTCACCACCCTTGACGGTGTCGTAAAACAGGCGGTAAACCGAGTCGCCGTCGTTTTGATAGTTTTTTGCGGCGTTGATGCCACCCTGGGCAGCAATCGAGTGTGCGCGGCGCGGGCTGTCCTGATAGCAGAAGCATTGCACGTTGTATCCCATTTCGGAGAGGGAAGCTGCAGCAGCCCCGCCGGCGAGTCCGGAACCAACAACGATGATGTTGTATTTCCGTTTGTTAGCCGGGTTGATCAGCTTGGAGTCCATCTTGTGCTTGGTCCATTTCTGTTCGATTGGGCCTTCAGGTATTTTGCTATCTAGGGACATGGTGGAAAAAGTGTTCAGTTTGAAGTTGTCAGAAAATCAGTCGGATACGCGTGGGATGTGATCAGTCTCGATTTCGGAGATGTTTTTCCCGATCAAGGCTTCGGGCAGTTCTTTGTAGCCATTTGTTTTCAAGGCCTTGACCGCTTTGCGGGTGTCATTCATTTCCTTCTCCCCGAAGCCGAAGAACCAGATCGAAATAGGGATGGAGATGAAGCCGAGGAAAATTGCGACCGAATAGACCTGAGACAGCCGCTTGATTCCGACCGCAGTTTTCTTTGTGCGCAGCCCGAGAGTTTGGAAGATTGATGCCACACCGTGAGATAGGTGGGAGCAGAGAAGTGCCATGGAAATGATATAGAAGATCACCACATACCATTTCTGGAACCCGGCGACGGTCATCGCCCAGTTCTGGTGGTAACTGGCGAGTGTTTTTAAGTCGCCATCAATGCGCACCGTGTAGTGAAGGATGTGGAAGATGATGAATACGAGCACAGTCAGACCACTGTAGGCCATGATGCGCGAGGATCTTGATGCCACCATGCTGGCGTCCTTTTGGTAGCGGGTGGATCGTGCCGCGCGATTTGCTCCGGTTAGTTGGATGGTGGCGATGATGTGAAGCACCAGTGCTACTAGCGACAGCGCACGGAAAATCCAGATTCCCCAACCATGCAGCATGGTATGCAGGAAGTGGGCGTAATGGTTGAATGCCTCCGAGCTTTGGAAGATCAGAAGGTTTCCGGTCAGGTGCCCTGCGAGGAACAGCACAAGATAGGCTCCGGTGAGGGCAACGATGACTTTTTTACCGATGGAAGAGTGCCAGAACCGGCAGAGGGAGCATGTGGATTGACTCATAAAAAAATGAAGGTGTGTGTGCCGCGCGTTAATTACGGTTATGGCTGGGAAAAATCAAGAAACAAGAGACAAGAATCAAGATACGGGTTGAGAATGGTGAATTGTGATTAGTGAAATGAACAAGGCCCGTTAGTTTTCACCAGCGGGCCTCGTTAAAATAGCATTGGGGGAAGAGTTCGATTACATGAACAGCTCGCCGTCATTAAAGAATCGCTTGAGCTCGGCGGCTGCTGTTTCTGGACCGTCGGACGCGTGGCAGACGTTGGTCATCATGTCAGTGCCGAAGTCTCCGCGGATCGTGCCTTCGGGCGCCTCCTTGGAGTTGGTTGGCCCGAGCAGGTCACGCACGCGGTTGATGACGTCCTCGCCTTCAAGAGCGAGTGCAATGACTGGAGTTCTGCTCATAAATGCGGCGATCTCGGGGAAAAACGGCTTATCCGCGACGTGGGCGTAGTGTTCAGTCAGGATTGCGTCATCCAGTTGCATCATCTTGATGCCACGGATTTTAAAGCCTTCCGCTTCGTAGCGTGAAAGAACGGTGCCAACAATATTGCCCTCGACAGCATCGGGCTTGAATAGGATCAGTGAAGTTTCAATAGCCATGCGCGTGCCTTTAGCGGGGAAACCCCGGATTGGCAACTGTGAAAGAATAGGAATTTCAATGGTGGCGGGGGCGTTGGTGGTAATGTCCCTCAGCTCTGAGGGAGGCTTCGATCAGGCCACGAAGAGCTGCTATTCTCCTCCCGAGTCGGTGCTGGCTGCGTTCTCCTCTGCTTCTTCCTCGGGCTCATAGCTGTCTCTT